>JBDGTL010000006.1:0-41715 GCA_042216905.1 Halodesulfurarchaeum sp. | reverse complement strand
GAAAAGTAGTAGGTGAAAGGTGTAGGAAAAGTAGTAGGTGAAAGGTGTAGGAAAAGTAGTAGGTGAAAGGTGTAGGAAAAGTAGTAGGTGAAAGGTGTAGGAAAAGTAGTAGGTGAAAGGTGTAGGAAAAATAGGAAATTAAAAGATATGAAAAAAGTGGAAAAAATCGAAATAAATTAAAATATGATGAGGAGAAAGTAACTAAAGTTGAAAGATTATTAAAATTAAAAGAATTGACTGCGCGGGCTATCGGAATGGATGGACTACCAAACCGTTAGAACTGGTTTTGACCAACCGAGGTTCCTGTCCAGGAACGGAAGTATCGGGTATGCCAACGCATTCGGGATCAACAGGAGTCTCTGTCCATCCCACCAATTTTGATTCGCTATAGCACCATTCCGATAATCTTCGCGAAGATGACCATCCCGATGAGCGCGACCGGATAACTCGATCCGTACCCCGCTCCGACCTCGTCGGTCCCGGTCGAATCGATTGCAGCCCCGAGACCCGGAGTAGACGTCATTCCGCCGGTGATGGCGCCCGCGGCGATGACCCAGTTGAGGTCCCACAGCGTGCGGCCGAGGAACAGACCGGTCCCGATCGCCCCGAGTCCCGTGACGATTGTTATCGCGACGAGTATCGGTCCAGTTTCAAGGATCACGCCAACGAATCCGCCCCCGGCCTGAATCCCGACGACTGCGAGGAAAAAGGCCAGAGTGAGGGTCCGGATGCCGGTAAGTACCTCGACCGGCATCCGGGTATTGATCGGACCGACCTCGCCGACGTATCCGATGGCCAGTGCCGCGATTAACGTCCCGCCGGTGATTCCCAGGCTCACTCCGCCGAGCGGGCCGAGCGGAATGGGTATGTTCCCCACGATACCCCCGAGAACGACTGCCAGAGAGAAGCCGGCGAGGCTGAACGTGACTTCCGAGGGGTGCGGGGCTGTCCGTTCGCCCCCATCCGCGATGGTCGCGGAGAACTCTCGTCGGTGTTGATCCACGTCGATATTGGCGATTCTGGGGTACAACTGGGCCAGGAGGATCACCAGCAAGACCCCGAAGGGATATGCGACGGAGTGACCGATGGTGATCTTTCGACTGGCGGTTGGGCCGGCGTTTTCGAGTGAGGCACCCAGCCCTGGAGAACTCGTCAGTGCACCCGTGAACGTCCCCTCCACGAGTCGCGGGTCGAGTCCGCTTCCACCAAACAGGGTGGCGAGACCGATCGTCAGTCCGGCCGCGACGGCTGGCATCGCAAGTCCGATAGCGATGAGTTTGAGACCGTGGGTTTTGATTACCCCGCCGATATCCTTCGCGGCGATCAACCCGACGGAGGCGACGAAGAGTCCCAACGAGAGGAGGAAGTAGCTGTTCGGGACGGAAAATCCGAAGTGACCGAGTAGCAACCCCGTGAACAACGCCCCCGACACGCCGAATTCGAACCCCTTGAACTCGAGGCGTCCGAGCAAACACCCCGACAGGACGGCACAAAACGTCACGAACAGACTATCGGCGAGCAGGGTCTGGACCGGGTCCATTACTCTCTATCTAGGCCTGGGTCACCATCCGATAAAAGTACTTTCGGTGATGACAGGAACGCGAGATTGCTGTGTGATAATCGCATGCAAGATGGAACCTCTGAACGAAGACAGGGCATCTAACGGAGGAGATATGTTTATTTCGTACGAGACGTCGATAAACAAAGTTCCGGCACCGACGATGGACGGGTGTTCCAGAAGAGTGGCGGTCGAACCGCCAGTTATCACGGGGAACTCCCAGTGTCCGCTGTACTCGTTGTCCAATTACCGTATTCGGCACATATCATGGGTTCGAGTACGATATCCATGGGCTCGAGTACGATATCCTTGGGCTCGGGTACGATATCCAATGGTCCCGAGTACTATATCCAATGGTCTCGTGTGCTAATGAGAACGGCGACATCAACGATTTTGGTGGCAGATATTCTACCCCCCATATGCGACGGCCATCGGGGGACCTGAATGCTGGTACGAACCGTTCCTCGATCGTCACTGAACGGGAACTACTCAATACCAATCCTCGATTTGCCTTTGATCAGTAAATATTATTTAAGTTAGTTTATATTGTTATAGTATTAATTAGATTATTTTCCTACCTATTAAATTAATTTTGGTATTATTTCATAGTTTTGTTTATATTATCTTATTTTAGCATTTGTAGTTTCGGTCGAATGAATTTAAGCGTTTATTATAATTCTCTCTACACTCAAAAGCGTGATCTACATTTCCTTGTAATTATTTAATCCAATCTTATTAGTAACTTTTCACATAATATATTCTTTGATGTTTTATTATTTTATTAAATCCGATCTCCACGTCTGACGATCTCACGTGTAACTGTGAAAATTTCGCTAACCGACGGCCGACGAATTGGTCGATGGTGGTTCTCCCTCCACTGTCGAATTGGCCGCTTCCCGTTGTCGTTCCACCGATTCAAGTATGTCCCCGATTTCGGATATCTTCTGCGCGTAGGTCTGGAAGTCACCGCGCCTGAGGGCCTGTTGTGATTCGTCGTACAGGGTTTGTAATCGTTCGAGTTGCGTGGGAGTTAACCCAGGCAGTTGCCCCGTCGGCGGCGCGGGACTGACGGTTCCGAATCGAGCAGCGAGTGCCTGTTCCAGCGTGGGTTGCATTGTCAACTGGTCGCCCTGTGCCACGATGACTCGCTTCAGTTCCGGGAGGGCGCCTGCCTCCTGGGATTCGAGGAAGAGCGGTTCGACGTAGAGGATGGTGTCGTTTATCGGAATGGCGAGGAGGTTCCCCCGAATGACGGCCGATCCGGCCTGCGACCAAAGTGTGATGCGCTGGGAGATTTCCGTATCTTGTGCGATACGCGATTCGATCTGCATCGGACCGTAGATGAGTTTCTGCTTCGAGAAGTGATACGCCCGGAGCGAACCGTAATTCGGCGGGTCAGACCTGGCCGCGAGCCACCCGATCATGTTCTCCTTCCCGGCAGGAACGTATGGCTGGATCATGACGAATTCCGGTTCCTCGGCCTCAGGGAACTGCATGATTATGTAATATGGCTCCATGCGAACCTGATTGCCCCGCGTGACCTCGTTCGGGACCCGCCAGACGTCTTCTTTGTTGTAAAACACCTTCGGGTCCTCCATGTGGTACGTGAGGTACATCTGGGCCTGAATCTGGAAGGCATCGCGGGGATATCGAATGTGGCGTTGGAGGGCATCAGGCATCGTCTCGAGGTCCTGGAACAGTTGTGGGAACGCGTTACGGTAGGTCTGGATGAGGGGGTCGTTCTGGTTCGCCACATAGAACGTCGTCTCCCCCGAGTAAGCGTCGACGACGACCTTTACCGAATTCCGGACGTAATTCACTTGTTCTCCCTTGAAATTCACTCGTTTCGAATACGGGTACCTGTTTGCGGTCGTGTATGCGTCGTAGATCCAGTAGAGCTTCCCGTTCGCGACGACTATGTACGGGTCCTGGTCGAGTTTCAAGAACGGGGCGATTGTTTTGACGCGATCGGTGATGTTCCGGTGGAACTGGATTCGACTCTTGGGCGTGACCGAATCGGAGAGGAATATCGAGGGAGCAAGGAACCGGGTACTGTACACAACCTCCCTGGTAACCGACGAAAGCAGGACGCCGCCACTCCCATCGTACCTGTTGTACACGTTCTGTCCGCCTTTCGGATAGTCGAGTTCCCGCGTGTTCGAGTTGACGATGGCGTAGGTGTCAGTTTGTTCACCGTAGTAGATCCGCGGTTGCTCGACGGTCGGACCCGCCGTCGATTCTGGGGGAATGTTCTTGATGTAGAGTTCCGGGAGGCCTTCGGAGGTCGTCTCCCCGACCGGGCTCATGACCACGCCGTAGCCGTGAGTGTACACGAGATGACGGTTCACCCAGGATTGGGAATTCTCGGGGAGCGCCTCGAAATCGAGTTCGCGGGCCGAGATCATCACCTGGGTCTCGTTCCCCCGGATTCTGTACCGATCGACGTCGATGTCCTTGAAGGTGTAGTAGGTACGAAATATCTGGAGTTCGTTGTACGTCGTGAGCATCGGTCTGGCGTCCCACAACCGAACGTTTTTGATGGTCCCTGGATTCGCGTTGATCTGTTCCTTCGTGAGGTTCGCCGACACCACGAAGTCCTGTTGTTGTATTCGGTCGAGGGCGAACCCATGGTTGGTAAACTGAATCTCGTTCTCGATGAACCGGGCTTCCTTGTTGAACTCGTCCGGTTCAACCACGAAACTCTGGTAGGCGGCCCCACCGACGGTTCCCATGATGAGAAACCCGACGAGAATCGCTATCGGAACGTAAACTGCCCGGTCGTCTTCGAACGACGCGTTGGCGATCATCACGATTCCGCCAATAATTCCGGTTATCGTAAGGAGAAGATAGAGCGGCTGGAATATCGCCTGGTCTGTCGCCCCCATTCCGAAGACGGCCCCCCTGGTCGAGAAGAGAAGCCCGTACCGATCAAGGAAATACCCGATGCCAAGGAGAATCACGAACACCCCGACGGTTGCTGAAACCTGGCCGTATCCGTACTGGCGGAGGTTCGAGAGGAACCGCGTCACGTCGAATTCCGGGGCGTCGACCTCGGAATCCTCCGGTTCGGCAAATCCGAAATGACGGGCGTACACGAAAAGGGAAACCACCAGACCCATGATCGTGATTCCCATCAACAGGTCGAGGAAGGTATTGAGGACAGGAAGGGTGTAAATGTAAAATCCGACGCGCTGTCCGAATATCGGATCTGTGGCCGCAAACGGGGCGGAATTGAGGAAGCGGAGCACCATATCCCATGCGCCGGAAAATCTGATGCCGAATATCACGGCGACGAGTCCGATCCCCGAGACGTACCATCCTTCAGTCGTCTCGGCTTCCACCTCGCGGACGTTTCTCATCGCCACGAAAAACGACGCGTACAACGCAACGAAACTGAGGAGAGTAACCCCCAGGAACACTCCGAGACGATACGAGAGGATGGTGAGAAACACGCCGTCGTACCCGATCGCTTCGAACCAGAGGAATTCCCCGTATATCGACGTAAGAGCAAACAACCCCCCGACGAAAATCAGGAGGAGAGCGACGAGTACCTGGCTCCAGTCGATCCGATTCGGCTCCATAGGCTACGTAGGCATGGAAACTGGATAAATGGTAGGGCTTCCCACACCCACGTCTTCGATCGGAGGTGGCCATTTCCCAGTATCCTCCTCAATAACTCCCCAGTATCCTCCTCAATAACTCCTCAGCGTCCCCTTCAAACGAAATGAGTGGTTTACCGGATGACCGGCGGACGGACCACGACCGACGTGAACCGGGTCGACAGGTCCATCCCAATCGCTAAAGCCCGACCCCGTGCATTATACAGTATGTTCGATAAATCGACGTGGATCCGTTTGCCCAGGAACGTGGTGGTGGGTCACGACGTCCTCGGGAACGTGGTCAACGTCATCGCCGATTCTCATCTCTCGGGGCGTCCTCACATCGTTACCAGTCCGACGCCGCGGACCATCGCGGCGGAGCCAATCCGTGATTCGCTCGAAGCCGACGGTCTCGATCCATCGATCACTGTCATCGAGACTGCGAGTTTCGAGTCGGTCGAAGTAGTGCTCGAGGACGCCAAACTCGCCGACGCTGGCTACCTCCTGGGCGTGGGTGGTGGGAAGGCTATCGACATCGCGAAAATGGCTGCTGACGAACTGGGGGTCGGATTCGTCTCCGTCCCGACCGCAGCGAGTCACGACGGTATCGTGAGCGGCCGGGGCTCGGTTCCAGACGGGGACACGCGGCACAGCGTTTCCTCCGAACCCCCGGTGGGCGTCGTGGCGGACACCGCCATTATCGCAGACGCGCCGTGGGAATTGACGACGGCGGGGTGTGCCGACATCATCAGCAACTACACCGCCGTGAAGGACTGGCGGCTCGCGAACCGGCTCAAAAACGTCTCGTACTCGGAATACGCGGCCGCACTCTCGCAGATGACCGCCGAGATGCTCCGCGACAACGCACCCTCCATCAAACCTGGACTGGAAGAATCCGCATGGATCGTGGTCAAAGCACTCGTTTCCTCCGGTGTTGCGATGAGCATCGCTGGGTCCTCACGACCGGCAAGTGGTGCCGAACACCTCTTCAGTCACCAACTCGATCGCATCGCCCCCGGGCGTGCCCTTCACGGCCATCAGGTCGGTGTCGGCTCGATCCTGACGGAATATCTCCACAGCGGAGAAACCGGCGAGTGGCGGGGGGTTCGGGATGCACTTTCGAGCATCGATGCACCGACGGACGCCGACTCACTCGGGGTGGGATCAGACACTGTTATCGAAGCGCTGACCACCGCCCACGAGATTCGAGACCGGTATACGATACTGGGCGACGGAATTAGCGAGGCTGCGGCCAGGGAAGCGGCCCGTCGAACTGGCGTCATCTGAGAACCGACTGGAGGAAACCTGCGGGTGAAGAACCGAATATTCCGCCCGGTTTCCGAATCGTGAGTTGTGTTCGCATCCACAGCCGGAAACGGTTTGCAAATGGACAATCCGATGTCGCGGTTCGCGAAATTGTTTTTTGGCGTACCTAAAACAGGACGGTGCTGCCCCTTGATGAATACATTTACCGCCACCTCGACTACGTATGGGTAGAAACGATGCTCGTCGAGCCCTATACCACCTGCCAGTCGTGTGGATCCACGTTGTCGTCCGAAACCATGTATCGGCGCCTCGCGTACTGTTCGGACTGCCATCGGGGATAAACCACTTCCCCCCTTCCACGAACACGCGATACGCAGTCCCATTCAGGGAAAGCAGACGATACACGAACCTGTATCACAGATAAAGCGGGTCGAATACCTACTCCAGTCGATTCCCGAACATTAAGATAGGGACGCGTTCGTCGGTTGGGTCTGTGTCCCTTCGGACCCAGATCGCGGAGTTCATGAAGGCCTACTCGGTCGTCATCCTCCTCTACCTCGGGTATACCGGAGTTATACAGTTCTCGGACAGATCCCACTCCTTCCTCGAAGTCGCGATCTGGGTCGTTCTCGCCGCCGTCGGAGTCTACGGCGTGCTGACGTTCATCATCATCGAAGTATTCGAGGTCTGATAGTCCGCTATCTCCCGTCGGGGTGGCATCCTCGTCGACGTCCATGTTCGCAACCGACAACAGACACGTCGGATCCGGAAGTCAAACCTTTTTACCGCGGTACTCCTCCCCCATCGTATGCGGGTGGCGCTCATTTCGGCCACGACGGTACACCACGATCCGTCAGATGGCACGGAGCGCCTCCATCGGCTCGCGCGTCTCCTCTCCGAGCACGGCCACGAGGTGGTGGTGCTCTCGGCGAAGTGGTGGGACGGAACGCCCCAAACGTTCGAACACGAGGGAATTACCTACCGGGCGATCACGCAGTATCCCTCCGACTCCTCGTTCGGACTCCGACTCCTCCGCGCGGTCCGACGTACACGACCGGACGTTGTTCACGCCACGTGTCACCCACCAGGACACGTCATCGGTGCGAGAATGGCCGCTGGGGTTGCCGCCGTCCCCTACATTCTAGAATGTTATGACCCACCCCAAGACCGAACCAGGATCGGTCGGAGTCTGTTCCGATCTGGGCTCCGGGGCGCAGGTGCAATCGTTACCCCCTCCCGTACCGTCAAAACCCGAGTCCGGGAATTCGGCGTCCCCGGTGAGAAAATAGACGTCGTCCCGACCGGAATCGACTTCGAAGCGATCCGAGATGCCAATGCAGTCGAGGGCGGCGACATCGTCTACTCGCGACGTCTGGACGAGGCAGCGAACCTGGAAACCCTTCTACTTGCCCTCGCCGAGTTCCGCACCTACGACTGGCGGGCGACAATCGTGGGGGACGGTCCCAAGCGTGTGGACTACGAACGGCAGGCGCGCGATCTCAGGATCAGCGATCGTGTCGACTTCGTGGGAGAGAAATCGGTCGAGGAACGGATCGCGCTCTTCAAATCCGCACACGTCTACGTCCATACGGCCGAGTACACGCCATTCGCCATCGAACTCCTCCGGGCCCTGGCGTGTGGGTGTGTCGGTCTGGTCGAATACCACGAGAATTCGAGCGCCCACGAACTCGTCGAACGTGAGAAACGCGGATTCACTGCGACGAGCGCCCAAGAATTGACCGACCGGTTGGCCTCGGCCGGCGACCTTGACCGACTGTCAGTCGACGAGCAGTTCGAGACCTACGACGAGGAGCACTTCCTCGAGCGGTATCTCGATACGTACCGTGCAGTCCACACCGGGTGACAGGCCCCTGGAATACGGACAGGAGATCCTGGCGGCTGGGAGGTGTCTCGGCACGTGGATGGCCGTCGTGTCCCGAACGGGAACGCAAGTTCTTACTCCTCGCCACCGCAACGTTCGACGATGAAAGACCTGTTCCTCCGTGCTGCCCGAGGCGAGCGTACCGAACGACCGCCGGTGTGGCTGATGCGACAGGCCGGTCGGTATCTCCCGGAGTACCGGGAAATTCGCGAGGACTACACGTTTCGGGAGGCGATTTCGACGCCCGAAGTCGCAGAAGAGATCACACTCCAGCCATTCGAACGGTTCCACCCCGACGGCGTGGTCATGTACTCGGACATCCTCGTGGCCCTCGAACCACTCGGTCTGGAGTACCGGATCGAATCAGGGGTCGGACCGGTGGTGATGGACCCGGTGGAGGCTCCGGATGACATCCCGGAAAGTCGTCGTCCGATCGACGAAAGTCTCGATTACGTGGGTGATCTGCTCGACCGGCTGGTGGACCGCGTCGGCGAGGAGGCAGCAGTTCTCGGCTTCGCAGGTGGCCCGTTTACGCTTGCATCGTACGCCGTCGCCGGCGAACCGTCCAGATCCCACGTGCCAGTCCGCCGGTTCCGTGCGAAACATCCCGAGGCCTTCGCCCGACTGTTAGATACGTTCGCAGACGTCGTCACGGACTATCTCAAGTATCAGGTCGATCACGGTGCGGACGCCGTCCAGCTTTTCGACACCTACGCCGGGCTCCTCGGACCGGAAGACTACCGTGAATTCATCGTCCCGCTCCACCGGGAAATCATCGAAGCAATCGACGTTCCCACGATCGTCTTCGTCCGGAACATGAACGGTCGACTCGACCTTTTAGAGGACGCGGACGCTGACGTCGTCGCCCTGGACTGGACCGTCGAGATGGACCGGGCCCGGGAGGTCCTCGGACCGGACGTCCCCGTCCAGGGGAACCTCGACCCGTCCTATCTCCTGGGGGATCCGGACTTCGTACGGGAGAAGACGCGGTCTGTCATCGAACAGGCAGGGCCAACCGGACACATCCTGAACCTCGGTCACGGACTCGACCGACGAACCCCAATCGAAAACGTCGAAGCCTTCGTCGAGACGGCCAGGAACTTCGAGTGGTGAATACTGGATCGAGTCGTGTCGGATCGATTGAGGAACCGGGTCATGCGGTGAATACCTCTTCGAATCGATTCGACGCCCTGTACCGTCCCTCGTTCGCGGGACGACCGCGGCGATCACTCGAGTGGCGCATTGAGACAGACGGTTCCCGTTTTATTTCGACACTGACACTGTCGCAACTGGAAGTACCCGGGATCGAAGTCCGCGAGGAAGGGTTCGACGATGTCGGCAATGACGCTCGCCAGTCGGGGGTCGTCGTGTGGTACTGGCACCCGGTAGAAGTCGAGACCGAGGTCCTCCGCGTCCTCGGCGAGTTCGATGTCGAGTTCCGAGAGTGTCTCGGATTGCTCGTGGAGGAAACTCATCGGTTCGACGACGACGCGCTCGGCGTCAACCGAGGCGATGGCGTCCTCGACGTCCGGTTCGGTCCAGGGGATGTCCCGGTTCCGGTGATTCTGGAACCCGAGAGTGTAGGAGTCGAGATCGAGGATGGCGGCCATCGTCTCGGTGTATTCCTCGACGTACTGGTCGTACCGACTACCTTCCTCCAGGTACTGGATGGTCGTCCCGTGGGCGGAGAAGACGAGTTCCGTCTCCGGGTCCTCCAGGTCGAGGCCCGACTCCGCTACGAACTGCTTCAGGTTGTCTACCCGAATCCGGGTATAGGTCGGATGCCGGTGCCACCCGGTGACCGCGTTGACCGACAGGTCGTAATCGTTCTCCGCGATTGCGGCCTCCAGGTCGTCGACGGCGAACACGTTGGTCGAGGGACCAGCAAGTGGATAGACGGGGACGGCGACGAGGCGGTCGAGTCCAGCATCGTTGGCAGTCCGTGCGACGTCCTCGATGAGGGGTTCTGTGTACTGCATCCCCACGAACGTCTCCACGTCGTGGCCGCGGTTCGATAGTTCGGCGTCCAGATCTGTAGCCTGCGCCTCGGCCTGTTCGGCGAGTGGTGATCCTCCAATCGCCTCGTATTCCTCGATGAGGCCCGGGGCTCTGCGTTCTGCGAGGGATCGGGCCCGTTCCCTGGCCTGTTCCTCGCTCTCGTACTCCTCGAGATCCGCGTTGTCGAAGAAGATTCGTTCGAGGTACGGAACCACCGCCTCGCGGTCTGAGGTCTCCGGTTCGCCGAAGTTCAGGAGGGCAATTCCGATATCCATGTCGGAGCCATCGGCGCACGACCGGGTATAGCTATTGATACCAGTCCCGGCGAAACGGAGGAGCGAGGCAGTCAGTCGTGTCGGAACGCCCGGGTGCCCGTGAAGACCATCGCCATGTCGTATGAATCAGCCGCCTCGATAACCGCTTCGTCGTTGACCGATCCACCCGGCTGAATCACCGCCTCGATTCCGGCGGCCGCGGCTTCCTCGATACCGTCGGGGAAGGGGAAGAACGCATCGCTCGCCATCACTGCCCCGTCGGCCGATTTGCCCTCGGCGTCGGATTCTGCTTTCATCGCAGCAAGTTTGACGGCGTCGACGCGGCTGACCTGTCCCATACCGACGCCAACGGTCTCCGTTCCGGAGGCGAAGAGGATGGCGTTTGACTTCACGTGTTTGATGGTCTGCCAGGCGAATACCATCGATTCGAGTTCCTCGTCCGTCGGGTCCCGCTCTGTGACCACCTCCAGGTCATCGAGGTCGGGGACGTCGAGATTGCGATCCTGCAGTAGCCGGCCCCCGACCAGCGGTTTTTCGGCCACCGTCTCCGTCGGTTCGTAGTTCTCCCCGACGGCAAGCACCCTGAGGTTGTCTTTCTCCCGGAGCACCTCGAGTGCTCCCTCAGTGTAGTCGGGGGCCACCACGACTTCCTTGAAGGACTCGACGATCTGGTTTGCCGTCTCCGTATCACAGGGCCGATTGAGTGAAACGATCCCACCGAACGAACTCTTCGGGTCAGTGGAGAGGGCTCGCTCGTAGGCCTCGGCGGCTGTTTCCGCAACGGCACACCCGGTCGGGTTGGCGTGTTTGATGACGGCAGCCGCCGGTTTTTCGAATTCCTTGATCAGGTTCAGGGCGGCGTCGGCGTCATTGTAATTATTGTAGGAGAGTTTCTTCGCGCCGGGATTCAACTGCGTTGCGTGAACGACGGACGCCTCGGTCGCTGTCAGGTCCTCGTAAATCGCCGCGTCCTGGTGTGGGTTTTCGCCGTACCGTAGTTCACGGACCTTATCGAAGGACCTGCCGTTGCGGAGCGGGAAGGATTCGTCCTGGTCCCCTTCGACGTATACCTCGCCTCCGTCGATCGACAGCCGACCCTCGGCGAACCACGTGACGGCTCGTGGATACGCCCGGAATTCCGCCTCGTGAAGGACCCGCTTCTTCAGGGAGGCAGGAGTGTCGTCTTCGAAGACCGGAACGGTTTCCTGTGTAATGACAGGCCCGGCGTCTACCGCCTCCGTCTCGATCGAACCGTCTTCCCGGACGGCGTTCGTCACGACGTGGACCGTACAGCCTGTGACGGCCACCCCGGAGTCGAGAACCTGTTCGTGGGCGTTCATCCCGGGGAACGCCGGGAGGAGCGAGGGGTGTACGTTGAACGTCACGGGAACAGCGTCGAGGAACGTATCCGACAGTATACGCATGTAGCCATCGAGGACGACCAGGTCGAATTCGACGTCCTCGAGAGCCTGAAGAAGACGGCGTTCGTGCTCGCGGCGGTCCATGTCTTCAGTTTGTTCCACGACGACCGTCTCGATCCCCCGCTCAGCTGCCTTCTCGAGTACTGGTGCGTTTCCATCGTTCGTGGCGACGACGGCCAGTTCGGCCCCGCCAGGTTTCAGGTCCTGCAGGTGCATGAGGTTTCGACCGCGGTTGCTCGCCAGACCGGCTATCCGTGTCATGGCTCAATCCGCGATGGCCAGCCGCAAAGATATTGTGGTACTGGTCGCTGGTATATCCACATTCATGTATATATTTGTGATAAGGCACGGTTATGCGCCCATATTTTATTCACGAATGTGATATTTCCGTCGGTGTCGGCGGTCGACCGACCGATATTCTTTTCCCGGAACCGGCATCACGGACAGACATGTCACCACAGCCGGGGCCCCTGTTCGCCGTCTCACCGCTCGACGGTCGATACGCGGACCGGACGGCCCCATTACGAGAATACGCGAGCGAAGCCGCGCTCATGCGCGCCCGGGTCCGGGTCGAAGTCGAGTACCTGCTGGCGCTCTCGGACATCGACGTAGTACCCCTCGACGTCGATCCGGAACTGGTCGAGTCCCTTCGTGACACCTACCGAGACTTCGGAGCGGACGAGGCCGAACTCGTCAAACAGATCGAAACGACGGGTACTCGCGGGTACGGGCCGACGAACCACGACGTGAAAGCCGTCGAGTACTTCCTCCGGGAGCGAACGCCCGAGTGCCTGCACCCGTGGCTCCATTTCGGCCTCACGAGCGAGGACGTGAACAACCTCGCCTACCGGCTCCTGATCGGGGACGCGATGGAATCCGTCGTGCTTCCCGCCTTGCGTACTGTCAGGGAGTCCCTCGTGGAGATGGCACGGGAATACGCCTCACTCCCGATGCTCGCCCGGACGCACGGCCAACCCGCGACGCCGACGACCTTCGGCAAGGAAATGGCCGTGTTCGCGTCCCGACTCGGTCGGGCAACCGGGTCTATTGCGGATGCGATCGATTCCCTCGGCGGCAAACTCGCCGGGGCATCGGGGACGTACGCCGCCCACCACGTCGCCTACCCGACTATCGACTGGCGATCCTTCGCCGCGTCGTTCGTCGAATCGCTGGGGCTCGAGTTCATCCCGTTGACGACCCAGGTCAATCCGGGAGACGACCTCGCATCACTCTTCGACGCAATCCGACGGGCCAACCGGGTCCTGATCGACCTCGACAGGGACATGTGGCTCTACGTGAGCCAGCGCTATCTCGGACAGGAGTCGGACCCCGAGGAGACCGGTTCCTCGACGATGCCCCACAAGGTCAATCCGATCGACTTCGAGAACAGCGAGGGAAACCTTTCGAAGGCGAACAGCGATCTGTCGTTTCTCGGATCGTCCATCACGACCTCCCGACTGCAGCGGGACCTCTCCGACTCGACGATCAAACGGAACATCGGCGGAGCACTAGCGTACTGTCTCCTGGGGTACACGAAGACCGCGGAGGGGCTCGATACAGTGGTCCCCAATGAGGTCGTGATGGCGGAGGACCTGCGGGAGAATCCGGCCGTCCTGGCAGAGGCCGTCCAGACGATTCTCAGACGGGAAGGCCACGCCGACGCCTACGAACTGGTGAAAGACGCAACACGTGGGGAAACACTGACGATGGAAGATTTCGACGCGGTCGTCGACGAACTCGACGTGCCTGAATCCGTTGCTACGGAGCTTCGGTCCCTCGATCCCGAGGAGTACGTCGGCCTCGGGGCCGAACTCGCGTCGAGCGTCGAAGAGGAGTGACGGAGACCAGGCGGTTCGTCATATCTCCCTCGGCCCGCTCAACCGAATCCTCACGTGCTCCCACCTGAGGAGTTTCAATTCCAACTCCTTTGTTTCGAGATTCGATTTCTGATACAACCGTCGGGTCGTCAGGTCAGGAATCCCTCGTTGGCTTGATCGTCGGCGTCACCCACTGCAGGAAATCTGATCAGACATCACCGCATCAATCACGAAATCGACCCTGTCCAGTGGGTGAAGTCACTGTTCAGATATTACCATTAGTAATACAGTGAGAGCAGAAAGAATACAGTGAGGACCGAAAGAATACAGTGACGGCCGAAAGCCCCTCCCAATGTGGCCAAAGTGCACGACAGTAGGAGATATCTGGCCCGCTCATCTGAACAGTGCCGTGAGAAAACCCTCAATTCATCCGACGAGGTCTTCGAGAGCGACCTCCAGAATGTCTGAAGCCCGTCTGACCGAATCGACCGAGACGTACTCCCGATCGCTGTGAGCGACCGGCCCCTCGTCGTCCGAGAGCACCCCCGGGCCGAAGACGACTGTGGGTGCGGAGGCAGCGAAGTACGATGCCTCCGTCGCGGCACCGAACGGACGAGTGTCCCCCGCCCCTGCACGGCTGAGTGCCCGAACGATAGCGGCGTCGTCCGGCGTGTCGAACGGTTCGAGAAACGGCGTGTCTCGCTCGGCAGGCCTCACTTCGACAGTGACGTCTCCGGGAGCAAGTGACCGGAGATGACGTTCGAGGGCCTCGAAAAAGGGATCCGCGCGTTCGGGCGGGACGCTCCGTCTGTCGAAGGTGATCTCCACAGTGGCGGGAACTCGATTGGGTGCTTCGCCACCCTCGATCACCGTTGGGGTCAGGGTGGCGCTCCCGAGGGTGGGATGAGCGTCCGGACCGTGGGTATCGTCGAACGAATCGAATCCGGGGAGGATCGCGGACAGCGCGGCGATGGCGTTCTTCCCACGTTCGGGGTCGGCCGCGTGTGACCCCGTCCCCGAGATGGTAACCGTACCCTGAAATCGGCCCCTCGCTGCCGTACACACCGACAGCCCGGTCGGTTCTCCGACCACGAAGCCGTCGGCGGAAGGATCGAGTGCCGCCGCGCCCCGGGACGTGGCTTCCTCGTCAGGGGTAACAGCGAGGACGAGAGTCCCTTCAGTTGGTTCGGTGGCGAAAAACGCGGAGAGGATCGAGGCGAGTGGTCCTTTCGCGTCGCAGGCTCCCCGACCTCGAACCGTCGTCCCATCTCGCTCGAACGGGAGGTACGGCGAGACGGTGTCGATGTGCGTGTTCAAACAAATACGTGGCGTGCCCGATCCACGTTCCGCGACGACGCTTCCAGTGTCGTCGACCACAGGGTCCTCGCCATTCGTTTCGAGCGTCTCGACGAGAAGTGCTCGCATCTCCTCGACTGATTCGTGTGATGGGGTCGCGACCGCCCGTTCGAGGAAGTCGATCGGATCGAAACTCATGTGCTGTCCGGGTCGTCGGATCTCGATTCCTCGCCCCGAGGGTCGAACTCGAACGTTCCCTCGAATTCGAAGGCGGTCGGCCCCCGGAGGGTCGCAGCCTCTTCACTCGTCGCTGTCACGATGAGCGTTCCACCGGGGGGATGCACGTCAACCCGCTCGCTCCCATCGACCAGCGAGAGGCGATCGGCCACGGCGACGATGGCGACCGCCCCGGTTCCGCACGACTGGGTTTCACCCTCGACACCCCGTTCGAAGGTCCGTTGCCGAAACGAGCCATCCGATCGCCGTGTGGCGAATGTCGCGTTCGCTCCCTCGGGGAAGACCTCGGCGTGTCGAATCGGGGGCGCTTCCTCCGTGATATCGATGCCGTCGACGTCCTCCACGAAGGAGACGGCGTGGGGCACACCACTGTTCACCGCCGTCACGTCGAATCCCTCGAGGGGTTCTTCTATCATCGGTTCCTCGCGGTCGAGCGGAACGCTCGCCGGATCGAAGGTGGGTGTGCCCATCGTGACTGTCACGCTTCCATCGTCGTGGACCGTCGCCGGCCGTTCACCTGCCGGAGTGGAAAGGACGAAGGAGTGCTCTCCTGTCTGTTCCATCCCCCATCGGGCGGCGATTCGGGCACCATTTCCACACATGGCCGCGGTACTCCCGTCCGGCTGGTAGAGCCGGAACCCGATTCGAGCCGGGTCGGCGTCCGTATCGAGGTCGAGGACGAGAACGCCGTCGGCGTCGTATTCCCCACACCATTCGATGGCGAACTGCCGCCGGGAGGCAGGGAGGTCTTCGGGCCGGACGACGGCGAAGTCGTTCCCGGTTCCGTGGTACTTCCTGAACGGTACGGTCATTCACTCACCTCCGTCGCGGTGATATCGGATATCGCTTCTCGTCGCCTGACGAGACGATCCTCGCCGTTCTCGAGCGCGACGACTGACGGTCTGGGTCGCGAGTTGTACTGGTTCGCCATCTCGATTCCGTACGCGCCCGCGTTTCCAATGGCCAACAGGTCACCCCGCTCGGGCCGGGGGAGTGGTCTGTGCGCGGCGAAAATATCGGTACTCTCGCATATCGGTCCGACAACAGAGACCGATTCGGATGGCCGATCCGCCGCTCCCGCTTCGAGGTTGCGGATTTCGTGGTATGAATCGTACAGGGCCGGACGAAGGAAATCGGACATTCCGGCATCGACGCCGGCAAAATAGCCAGCGTCCGACGTCTCTGTCGCATTCGACGTCTTGGTCGTGTTCACGCGCGTCAGCAAGACTCCCGCGTCAGCGACGAGATAGCGACCAGGTTCGATGACGAGCGTTGCGGAGACCGACTCGAGGGCGTCCCGAGTTTCACGTGCGATCCGGGAGAGGTCGAGCGGGTCCTCCGACGGTCGATAGGGGACCCCGAATCCACCACCGACGTCGACGAACGAAGGATCGAATGAAACGGACTCGACGACGGACGCGAGCCGCTCGACGACTGCCCGGTGGGTCGGAATGTCCTCGTCCAGAATCCCGCTTCCGACGTGAACGTGAAGGCCGACCACGTCGAGTCCCCGGTCGAGCGCGATTCGAGCGAGTCCCTCGACCTCCTCGGGAGGGACACCGAACTTCGCGTCCCCCCCGGTCGAGACCGACTCGCTGTGTCCGGCACCGATTCCGGGGTGAATGCGGATCGATATCTGGCCGTCGAACCCCCGTTCTGACAGTCGTTCGATCGTGTCCTCGGCGTCGACCGTCACGGTGATATCCTGGTTCGATTGCCAGTGTGAGATGACAGTATCGAGATCCCGGGCGGGCGGATTCACGGGCGTGTAGAGAACGTCTTCCCCGTCGAAACCGGCATCGAGGGCACGCGTGACCTCTCCGGCTGAAGCACACTCGACGCCTGCGTCAGAATCGAGGAGTGTCGAGAGGACTGCCCGTCCCGCGTTGGCCTTCGCGGCATAGTGGATAGAAGCCCCGGGAAAGGCTCCGCGAAGCCGTTCGAGATTCGCCTCGACGCGATCCAGGTCGATGACGTACACTGGCGTTCCGTGCTCGGCCGCTATCGATCGGAGCAGGGGCGGGTCCCAGTCGGCGAGCCGCCTGACTGCCTCGATTGTGCCGGTCACGATCGGAGGACCTCCTCCCGTTGGGTCGCATCCAGGGTCTCGGCCTCGAGGTCCATTGCAACGACCGCGGGCTTGTAGGCGCCGCCGTCGAACAGATCGTGCTCCCCGACGCTCGACTCGACGAAGCGAGTGAATGCCCGTCGCTCGGGTGGCAGTTTCCCGTACAGGATTTCCTCCTCGACGAGGTCGTAGATCGGGATCCGGGGGGTCAACAAGGTATTCTCCCCGACGACACTGTTGGCTCCCACGACGAACCCCGAGGTCACCCGTGTCCCCGCGCCCAACGACACGCCGTTTTCGACCACCACGGGGGCGTCTTCGACGGGTTCGAGGACCCCACCGATGAGCGTATTGGCACCGAGTTTCACGTCATCACCGATCTGTGCGCACGATCCGACAGTGTCGGCCGAGTCGACCAGGGTACCATCACCCACGTACGCGCCCACGTTGACGAAACTCGGACTCATCATGATGGCATCGGTTCCGACGTATGCGCCCCGCCGGATGACGGTCCCGTCCGGGGTGTTCCTGGTCCCCTTGTCTCGGAGATCGTCCGTCTCACGAAGCGGCAACACGTCGTGGTACGTCACGTCGCCGTAGGACCGGGGTTCGGTCTCCCGAAGTGCAAAGTTCAGCAAAATACCCTGCTTCACCCATTCGATCGCCTCCCAGTCCCCGTTTCGCTTCTCGGCGGCACGAATCTCCCCGGTCTCGAGGGCGTCGAGGAAACGGTCGAGTGTCTCGAGATCCGGATCCCCGACGTCGACAGGGCTCAGGTCCTCGGTTTCGTATCGGTGCTGCAGGTCGGTGATTGCGTCTTCTAGGGTCATGCCAGTTGGTCGGCGATATCGGCGAACCGGTAAAACCCCGCCGGTTGACGAACGAGCCACCCGGCCGCGTCCAGGGCTCCTTCGGCGAACACCGACCGGGATCCGGCCCGGTGTGTGAGCGAGAGCGATTCCTGATTTCCAGCGATAAGCACCTCGTGTTCACCGGTAATATCACCGGCACGGCGGGCGTGAACGCCGATTTCGTCGGCCTCGCGCGGTTGCTCCCCCGACCGGCCGTGAACGCGGTCGGCCTCACGCCCCCGTGCCGAATCGATGCGGTCGAGCAACACGGACGCCGTCCCCGAGGGGGCGTCGCGCTTTCCATTGTGATGGGTCTCGGTCACCTCGATGTCGTAGGCCGGGATCGAATCGATCGTTGCCTCGACCGCGTCGATGAGCGCCTGAACCCCCCGGGCGAAATTCGCCCCGAGGAGAACGGGGATGGACTCGCCGAATGCACGGAGTTCGTCTTCCTGATCGGGGTCGAATCCGGTCGTTCCGACGACGATCGGCGTCTCGAAATCGGCCGCGGACCTCGCGTACTCGAGGGTACTTTCCGGCCCGGTGAAATCCACGACGACGTCGACGTCGGTCTCCTCGAGAAGGTCAGGAAACTGGTCCGCGGGCAGGACCTCGACGTCACGAACGCGGCCCCCTTCGGGATCGCGATTCACCGCGAACGAGATGGTTTCACCGCGTTCCTGCGCGGTCGCGAGGACCGCCTCTCCCATCCGGCCTGTCGCGCCCGTGACGCCGATATTCATACAGTCGCCTCCGCCTCCTCGAGGTCCGCAAGGATCGATTCGAGTTCTTCCCGGTGTTCCTGGGAGATGTCGGACAGCGGCGATCGGACGGTCCCGGGGCCGTACCCCCTGATCTCCATCGCGGCATTCACCGGAATTGGATTCGTCTCGACGAAGAGCGCGTCGAACAGCGGCCGAAGTTCCCGGTGGACCGAGAGCGCGGATTCGTAGTCGCCGTCGAGCGCGGCATCCACGAGGGCGAGCATCCGCCGGGGCTCGATGTTTCCAGCGACGCTGATGACACCCGTTCCGCCGACCGAAAGAATCGGGAGCGTAAGGCCGTCGTCGCCGGCCATGACCCAGAAATCTTCATCCGCAGTCCGTGTAGCCACTTCGCTTATCCGTCCGAGGTCGCCGCTTGCAGCCTTGTAGCCGACGATGTTCTCGTGGCCCGCGAGGGAGACGGCGGTCTCGACGGCGATGTTCCGACCGGTCCGGGACGGGACATTATATATTATCTGGGGAACGTCGACTTCGTCCGCGATTCGCCGGTAGTGAGCCTCCATCCCGGCCGGTTCGGGCTTGTTGTAATAGGGGGAGATGAGCAAGAGTCCGTCCGCGCCGGCCTCGACGGAACGTCGAGAGAGGGAAACGGCCTCGTGCGTCGAATTGCTCCCGGATCCAGCGATGACCGGGACGTCGACGGCGGAGACCACTGTCTCCACCACCTCGATGTGTTCGTCGTGGGTGAGCGTGGCACTTTCGCCTGTCGATCCCACTGGGACGAGGCCGTCGACTCCAGCCGCTTCGAGACGCCGTGCGTCTTCTGCGAGCAGGTCGTGATCGATCTGTTCGTCTTCGTCGAATGGCGTGGTCATCGCGGGGAACACGCCGTGTGTCAGGTAATCTGTCGTCATTGTGTATTCGAGTTGTCGGTTTGGGTTCGTATGGTTCTGGACGGTTGTCGGGTCGGTTTCGGATCAGTTTGTATCGGTTTTGGTTAGTTCCGGATTAGTTTCGATCGGTTCCAGATCGGGTTCGGTCGCTTTCGATTCGATTCCGGTTCAATCACCCGGGTGATACGATTCCCCTGTGGACACAGTCGCCCGACAGAGGACGGTGAAATCCGGCGGCCGTCTCGACGGAACGCAGGTGTCCTCCGGACGTAGTACTGTCGGTGTGTCGTCCATCCGGCCCGAGACGGGGTCGCCACTCCCGCAACGAGCCCATCACCGTTTGCCGCGTTTGACGGAGAAAGAGGCGTCACTCCACGGGTCGGAACGACGACCGCGAGAGGTGACGCGCATACGTCACCTCAACCGGGCATATCATAAATCGTTTTCGGATGCTGCGAACCAGCACGGGGTATATCGGTATCAGATGCCGTAAACCAGCACGGCGTATATCGGGTCCAGATGCCGTGACCCAGTCCGGCGTATATCGGTTTCAGATGCGGGACCTGGTGTGCTCGTCCCTTTCTCACTGTCTCCACCTCCGCCCCCGGCATCGGGTTTTTGGGCCAGGGGTCCGGAATGATAGTAGATGCTGGTGCTGGGCGACGCACACGCAGACTCGGCCGACAGACGTGCCCAGCTTCTCTCGACGTACGACGCGGCGAACGCCGACGTGGCACTCCAGGCGGGCGATTTACAGTATTACGAGGTGCCCGTGAGGACGTACTTCATCGCCGGCAATAACGAAGACTTCGACGTCATCGAGGCGCTCAGGCACGGGCGAATCCGATCCGAGGGCGTCAAAAACGTCCGACTCCTCGCGAGTACGGTGGTAGATGTCGACGGACTTAGAGTGGCCGGACTCTCCGGGAATTTCGCACCGTCACAGTTCGAGAAGGCCCGATCTGCGCTTCGAGGGGACCGACGGCGCCACTTCGTCAGGGCGGACGTGAAACGGGCGAAACAACTCGAGGACGTAGACGTGTTCCTCGCTCACGAAGCCCCACACGGGATTCCGATCGTCGAGGAGTACAGCGTCGGGTGCCGGTATATCGACGAGATTCTCGAGGCTCTTCGACCCAGACTCTGTCTCCTCGGCCACCATCACGAACACGTCGAGGGTTCGTTCGGACCTACTCGCGTGGTATCCCTCGCCCCGGTGTGGGACTCGTATTACGAACTCGATCCGTCGACACTCGACCTCGAGCGATACGTGAGTCCGTCGCCGTAGGTTTATAACCGACGGCAGACCGATGTGAAGGTATGGCACCTATTCATCCGGGACAGCGCGTCGCAGTCCTGGCCGACGCGCAGAACCTCTATCACTCCGCCCAGAGCCGGTATTCGCGGAATATCGACTACGGATCTCTCCTCGAGAAAGCCGTCCAGAACCGGGAGTTGACCAGGGCAATCGCGTACGTCATCCGGGCGGATTCCCCGGAGGAAGAGACGTTCTTCGAGGCACTCACCGACATCGGGTTCGAGACGAAAATCAAGGACATCAAGACCTTCCAGGACGGGACGAAGAAGGCGGACTGGGACGTCGGGATGAGCCTCGATGCCGTCACCCTTGCGAACCACGTGGACACCATCGTTCTCTGTACCGGAGACGGCGATTTCTCTCGACTGGTCTCCCACATGCGACACGAAGGAGTCCGCGTCGAGGTGATGGGCTTTGACACCTCGACGGCGGAGGAATTGAAAGACGCCGCCGACAGTTTCATCGATCTCGAGGAGCGCCCCGATACATTCCTGCTGTGAGCGCATCCCGAAGCGACTTTCCCCCGTCCCCACGGAGCCCTCGACGATGACAGCCGTCGGTTTCGAGGCGTTGCGTACCATCGCCGACTATCAATTCGGCACTGGTGCCGGTACCGCACTCTTCCCCGAGGAGGAGTCACCCGAGATCCGTCGAACGTCCTCGGGGCGTCCCAGACAGGTCGCCGTCGATGGAGCACGTCTCGTGACGCTCAAGACGGACGGTCGCTTCTCCCTCGGACTCGAGGGAGGCGTCCGGATCGCATCGAACCTCCCGTTCCCGGCGTACCGGGTGGTGGTTGGGGACGAAAGCGAGCCATTCGTCCGCGACGGGAAGAACGTGTTCGCGAAATTCGTTCGACGTGTCGACCCGGACGTCAGAGCGAGCGACGAGGTCGTGGTCGAGCACGAGCGGAACGAGGTCATCGCCGTCGGACGGGCCGAACTCGACGCGAGTGCGATGATGGATTTCGAATCCGGTATGGCCGTCTCGGTCCGAGAGGGTCGGCCGGCCGAGAGCGAGACCAAGGGGTAAGGCGCTGATCGTTCAAATCCAGTGTCTGGGCCGATTCTGGAGGTGCCACGGAAACTCGTGTTGCGCGAACTCGACTGTTGGAAACCCGCATCTTACCCCAATTTCATACCCGCACATTCTCCCAAACGATCTCATCACCACGGTATTTCCGTATTGTCACATTTCCCAACCTCCCCCGGAGTGTCCCATTAGCCGGTATCGCGAACAACCCCATCCACACTTTCTCCTGACGGGAGACCAGACGGTATAGCCTCTCACTAACCCCCTATTTATTCGACCGGAAACCCATATCCGGACGGTACCTGTACTCGCAGTCACTGACATCGGGGAGTTGAAGAGGGCAAATTCAAATGTTGGGGAGGTGAACCATGGGTCAAAATGAGCAAGGATTCATCGGAAACGCTAGGATTCTGGGGTGCAGTCTCGATTGCTGTCGGGGGGATGATCGGTGGTGGGGTGTTCGCCGTTCTCGGGGTCGTGGCAACGATCGCCGGCGCAGCCTCGTGGCTCGCGTTCACACTTGCTTGCCTGGTTTCGATGGCTGCAGCATATTCGTACATCGCTCTCAATCGAATCGGAGAAAACCGTGGCGGGTCAGTATCCCAACTAGAGGAGTACCTCGAGCGGAAGGAAATCGCCGGGATGGTCGGGTGGACGCTTCTGTTCGGCTATGTCGGCGCGATGGCGATGTACGCGTATGCCTTCGGGAGTTTCGCCCTTGCATTGACCCCTCCTGTCCTGATTCAGAACCTTCCGGTCGGTGAAGGGTTGTTGCGACCGCTGTATTCGGTGATTGCAGTCGGTATCTTCGTGGCGCTCAACATCATCGGCGCACGGGCAACGGGAACTTCGGAGGAGATACTAGTACTGATTAAAGTAATGGTGCTCCTCGCCTTCGGGGGAATCGGAATATGGTTCGGATACGTCAACGATTCCCTGGAATTGGGCATCGAGGCCATCATGCAGGTCTCGCCCGTTGTAATGGCCACCGCCGTTTCCTTCGTTTCCTTCCAAGGGTGGCAGTTGCTGATCTACGATCAAGAATCGATCGAGAACCCGATGGAAAACGTTCCGAAGGCGATCTACTACTCGATCGTCATTACTATCCTCATCGACGGATTGATCGCCATTATTGTTACGAGTCTTGCCAGTCCGGAAATAATCCGAGCACACCCGGAGCGGGCCCTCGCCAACGCCGTCCAGCCGATTATCGGGCAAATTGGTTTCGTAATCGTATCAATCGCAGCGATATTCTCCACCGGAAGCGCCATCAATGGAACGTTATTCTCATCGGCGCACTTCGCGAAGGGAATGATCGGGGACGGCCTGTTACCGGATCAGACAGGTCGGGTCAAAGCCGATGGTGCACCCCAACGCACGGTCCTCGTCCTGGGAGCGCTCGCAGCGATTTTCACAGCCTACGGCAGTCTAGACGGCATTACCTCCTTCGGATCGCTAGCGTTCATGCTAATCTTCGGGGTGATGAATTTCCTCGCGTTCCGTGAACGGGATCACGACGAAGTGAACCCGCTGTGGCCAGCATTGGGGGTGATTGGGTGTTTTTCCTTCGCCGTCCTCCTCCTCTATCACCTATTCAGCGCGGACCGCGGGACCTTCTACGCCGTCGCGGGTATCGCGGCCGGGATTTTTCTCGTCGAACTCCTCTACTTCGAACGAAAAACAGTCGCGGAGGGAATCGTCGAATTCGAGGAAGAGCTAGAGGAGGATTACGAAGTGATAGAAGATAAGATCGACGTAATCGAGTGACAAGGCCGAAAAATAGATGTATATCACAACACCGGTCAAGGCGATACAAAGTCGACCCGTCGGTTCGAAATGGCAAAAACACGAGTGATTTCGGTGAAGCGACGACACTGATAGTACCGGATTGTCAAGTGTCTAGATAGAACCGGATTGGGGTGTAACGACGGCACTGAAAGTAGGACAGTCTGGGGTGTGGAGTATTACAACCACCAGATGGCAATCGCCACAATGACGAGAACGCCTCCGATCGCCCGGATGCCCCACGTAATCAGTCCCGAGGGTGTGGCGTCACGCCCGTACTCTCCACCCCGATCGTGTGGGAACCGACCCACCATATGGACGCGGAGGACTGCCTCCGGGAATGCGATCAGCACGAGGCCCAAACCGACACCGAGGACGAGTGCCGCCTGGGTTCGAAAATCGGCCATTCGCTAACTCCGGAGACGCTCGATGCGCTTCTCGATGGGCGGGTGGGTCGAGAGAAGCCTGGCGATCCCGTGGTCCTGCCCGAAGATACAAAGCGCGTTCACCTGCGAATCGATCTCCGAGTCCCGGGCGCGCTCGTTCCCGGAACTGATCTTTTCGAGAGCCGTCGCCAGTGCCTCTGGGTTCCCCGTCACCCCGGCCGCGTCGCTGTCGGCCACGTACTCCCGGTACCGGGAGATCGCGAAGACGAAGAGCATGACGAGCATCTGGGTGATCTGGCCGACGACAATGGCGAGGAAGAAGTCGGCGATGTGCTCATCGCCGGTGAAGAGCACGGCCCACTGGGCGACGATAGCGACGATGGAGGCGACACCTTGCCCGAGCACCATCATCACGACGTCCCGGTTATCGATGTGGGCGAGTTCGTGGGCGAGGACTCCCTCGACCTCGTCGATATCCAGCATCTCTATTAATTCGCGGGAGACGACGACGGTCCCCGCGCCCCGACGACCCACGGCGAACGCGTTCGGAACCCCCATGCTGGCGATCTTCAAGGTCGGTTTCTCGATCCCCATGTCCGAGGCGATCGACTCGACTCGCGAGTGGATCTCGGGGTATCGATCCTCGGGCAAGTCCTCTGCGCCCACGCTCCTGAGGGCGGCCCACTTGCCGATTTTGTACTGCACGCCCACGAACAATATCGACCCGACAATGACCAGCCAGAGTGGGAGGCCGAACACGCCCATCGCGACGACCGCGGCCACGGCATACAACAGGAACAACAGCGACCCGACGATCGCCATTCGCGCTTTCAGACCGAGGTTTCGCATGGTGGGCGTGACTATCGCATCTCGATACAAAACCGCATCGGTATTGTACATGAATTCAGACCATTTTCACCGGTTTCCGATCCCGATCCTGCGGGAGAGCGCCACGCTTTTCTCCACTCCCCGCAATTTTCGCGTATGTTCGGAGGCGGCGGCTTGAACCCGCGGAAAATGGAACAGATGATGGAACAGATGGGGATCGACGTCGAGGAGTTCGACGCGAGCGAGGCGATCATCCGACTCGAGGACGGCACCGAACTGGTCTTCGAGAACCCCGACGTCACCCGGATGGACGCACAGGGACAGCAGACCTACCAGGTAATCGGCGAACCCGAAGAGCGGGAAGCCGAAGAGACAGAGGACGAGACGACGGTAGGTGAATCGGACATCCCACAAGAGGACGTCGAACTCGTCTCCGAGCGAACAGGGGCGTCCGAGGCAGAAGCACGGGCGGCCCTCGAACGGACCGACGGCGACCTGGCCGGCGCCATCTCCGACCTCGAGTGATCCTGCTCGTTCGCGAGGACCGTGAGTTCGCCTGCTCGCCCGGCGACGAGGTTCACACAGACCTCGGTGTGATCGAGGTCCCGACGGACGTCGAACCCGGCGATTCCGTAGAGTCCCACCTGGGCGAGGAATTTCGGGTCCGGGCGCTCCGTGGCCCGGATCTCTTCTCGCATCTCGAACGGACCGGTGCCCCGATGGTTCCAAAAGACGTCGGTCTCCTCGTCGGACACACGGGAGCCTCGTCGGGGGATCGGATCCTCGACGCAGGGACGGGAACCGGTATCCTCGCAGCCTACCTCGGCCGTCTGGGAGCGCGGGTCCGGACCTACGAGCGAAACGGGGAGTTCGCGTCGGTCGCCAGGACGAACATGGAGGTGGCAGACGTCGCGGATACCGTTACCGTCGTCACCGGTGACGTTACCGACGACCTCGAGGATGTCTCGGGCTTCGACGTCCTCACGCTCGACATGGAAGACGCGCCGGTCGTCGTCGAGCACGCCCCCGAGATCCTGGTGTCGGGCGGGTATCTCGCGGTCTATTCACCGTTCGTGGAATCGGCGCGGCAGGTCGAGGAGACGGCCCATGCCGTTTCCCTCACCGACGTCGAAACCCTTGAGACGATCCAGCGACGGATGGACTTCGACGACCGTGGGTCTCGCCCGACGACGAAGGGAGTGGGCCACACTGGCTATCTCACGTTCGGTCGGGCACCCTGAACGACGATCGATACTCGTAGCCCGTGAGCGAAGATGGGTTCGTCGACCCTTCTCCACACTCTATCCCCGAAGTCCGTCAAAGCAAATCGACGATATTCTGACCGCTCATGACCTCGGGAATCACAACGTCGTCGGCCCCGGCCCGGCGTGCAAGCGGCGTAAACATCTCGTCTCCGACACGGACGACGGTCCGGATGTTTGGCGCCAGTTCGGACACGACGAGCGCGATTTCGACGTTGACGCTCGAGTTGTCCACCGCGATGACGATCGACTTCGCCCGTTCGACCCCCGCGTTCCGGAGAACCTCCTCTCGACGGGCGTCACCCTCGACGCCGAGGAACCCGTCGTTGAGGACCGCCCGGTGCTCGTTCTCGTCCATCTCCACGACCACGACGTCCTCGCCTCGCTCCTCGAGGCCCTGCGCGACGGTCTTCCCGAACATCCCGTAGCCACAGACCACGACGTGATTCGAGAGACGGTTGATGTCTTCCTGAGTTTGCATGCGTCTGAATTCCTCCGTGATCTGTCCGCCAAACGCCGCCGAAAGGACGGTCTCGGCGATCCAGAGACTCGAGACGACCAGGCCAACCCGGACCACGATGGCGTATGCCTTGACGGTGTCGCTCGCACCGTGAAGTTCGATGCTGGTGAAGTCGACCAACCAGAATATCGCCTCGATGGTGCCGACGTTCCCGAGGTACATGAAGCCCCAGACGCCGAAAAACACGATGGTTCCGAACGTCGCGAGGGGCGGAAACACCCGTCGTGTCAACGGGCTATCGAACCTGAGTCGTCTCGGAATGGGCACACCCCAGTCTCGAACGTCCGCCTACATAGCAATTAATACTGGAATCCGACTCGACCGATTGGGGTGGACAAGAGCAGTACGGCTGGGACTGTGAGAAAAATTTTCGATGCTGAAAACAACAATTAAAAGTGTATTTTGATTGTAACAGATATAATTTCAATACTCAAAATACTAATAAAGTTCAAAACAGGTAATTAGCTATAATATCAATATATTTAAAAATAAATTAGAAAATCAACTAAATAATAGTGAGTAGTATACGTACGTTAATGGAAACAATTTAAGAATGTATTCATATATTTGCCCGACAAAATGCAGTGACACACGTTGAGAATTGGGATTTCGACAGTTTCGATTCGTCAAAACAGTTGCCGGCGGATACCCGAAATAATCTCTCGTGTACTACCGCCGCGGGAGAAGGAAACCAGCGATCTCTAGAGCGAACACTCCGCAAACGGTCCTCAGTGGTCGTCTTCGCGCCAGCGATGATCACACTCGGTGCAAACGAAAAATCTCGTCTCGGACTCGTCGGCGGACCGTATCTGTTGCATATACCAGTACGCCGTATCGTTTCCGCATTCGGGACAGATGATTTCCGTGGTCGGGAGTCCGGTATCCTCCCCCGTGCCGGTCTCGATGACGTCGCTTTCCTCCTGTTTCTCCGAGAGAACGTACTCGCCGTCGGGGTCCTTTTTCTGGCGGTTTCCACAGTTCGTACACACCCAGTACCCGTCCTCGGCGCGCATCATCGAGGAGCACTCGTCACAGAACTCCATTGGTTATCGAAGCCAGGTCGGTCGGGGACATAAGCCCATTGGGTTCGTTACAAAGGGCGTCGGTGCTTTCGGTGATCCCTCCATAAGAACAAATTCAGCCGTTCACCTGTCAGGGCCTGTTTCCAAACACGGAAGGCACGCCCACGCTAACCGGGAATTATGTCGCTTTTCGGTACCGACCGTCGGGTGCTGGTCCTGGCCTTCGCCCGCATGGCCGACGCACTCGGCAACTCCTTTCTCATCGTGGTCCTCCCGCTCTACATCGCCTCTGGCCAGATTCACATCGAGGGGCTCGTCGGGACCACCGTCGGACTCGGGTTTGCCGACGTCCACGTGACGGAGTCTCTCCTCATCGGTGTCGCCCTCTCGCTTTTCGGATTTCTCAACAGTTTCAGTCAACCCCTGACTGGCCGACTGTCAGATCGGACCGGACGGCGGACGGTCTTCATTCTCTTTGGACTCGCATTGCTCGGATTGGCGAGTGGCGCCTACGTGTTCGTGAGCGACTACCGCCTGGTGCTCCTCCTCCGAATCCTTCAGGGAATCGGCGCTGCGTTCACAATTCCTCCGACGGTTGCCCTCGTCAACGAACTCGCACAAAGCGATCGAACCCGGGGCGGAAACTTCGGGGTGTTCAACACGTTCAGGCTGATCGGGTTCGGACTGGGTCCGATCGTGGCTGGGGCGGTGGTGGAAGTGTCGGGCTTCACGGCCGCGTTCGCCGTTGCCGTCCTGGGGGCCGCGCTCAGTTTCGTCCTGGTCTCGCTGCTTGTATCCGACCCGGAGCAGACCGAGGCCGCCGCCCGGGGGGACATCTCCATCGCCGTTCGGGGTCCGCCCGGGTCACTCCTCGATCCGGTGTTCGCACTCGGTCTCGGAACGGTCGCCATGTGAATCGCCATCGCGCTATTCGCGACTCTCGAGGGACAGATCAACGCACGACTCGATCAGCCAGCGGTGCTCTTCGGGCTTGAATTCGGTGCCGTAACCCTCGCGAACGTCCTCTTTCAAATACCTGTCGGCCGGGCGAGCGACGTGTACGGTCGGCGTCCCTTTCTGCTCCTCGGGTTCGTCATTCTCGCCCCGTCGACACTGGCACAGGGATACGTGATGAGTCCACTCCTGATGACCGCAGCGCGGTTGATCCAGGGCGTCTCGGTCGCGATGGTGTTCGCCCCGTCGCTCGCGCTGGCCGGCGACCTCGCCCAGGAGGGGGCGTCCGGGACGACACTGTCCGTCTTGACGATGGCGTTCGGGTTGGGTGTCGCCATCGGCCCGCTCTCTTCCGGATTCCTCGAGCGATTCGGGTTCGCGGTTCCGTTCATCGTGGGCGCTGGGCTCTCGCTACTGGCGCTTTTGATCGTGTTCACGCAAGTCGAGGAGACGATGTCCGAGACGAAGTCCCTCGGGTTTTCCTGATCACTCGAAGGACGGCTCGCGGTCCTCGAGGAACGCGGTCATCCCCTCTCGCTGGTCGGGTGTGCCGAACAGGCTCGACCAGACCCGCTTCTCGAAGTCGAGCCCGGCCTCCCGACTCATCTCCAGTTGTTGATTGAACGCCTCCTTCGCCGCCTGAAGGGCGAATGCCGGCTTCGCCGCGAGGTCGGCTGCGATGTCCGAGACGTGGTCCATCAACGTTTCGTGGGCGACTACCTCACCGACGAGACCGACTTCGTGGGCGTCGCTCGCGTCCACACGCTCGCCGAAGAAGACCAGTCGACGGGCCATCTCGTCGCCGACCAGAGCCGGCAATCGCTGTGTCCCGCCCCATCCGGGAATGATCCCGAGGTCGATCTCTGTCTGGCCGATCACCGCCTGATCGCTCGCGACGCGGAGGTCACAGGCCAGTGCGAGTTCCGCACCGCCGCCGAAGGCGTATCCGTTGATCGCCGCGATGACTGGGCCCGGATAGGACTCGATCGCTCCGAGGACCTCGTGGCCCATCGAGGCGTATTCGTAGGCCTCCTCCGTCGAAAGAGACTGCATGTACTCGATATCTGCCCCTGCCGCAAACGCGTCGTCTCCGGCACCCGTTATCACGATGACGCGCGCGGACTCTGCATCTGCCGTCTCGACGGCGTCCCCCAGGGCGTGGAGGGCGTCAATATTCAATGCATTGAGCGCGTCCGGTCGGTCGATGGTTATCGTGGCGACGTCGTCCTCGACGGTGAGTCGTACGGGTCCGGTCATGTCGAGACAGACACACAAACGAGATATAAGAACTGGGATACGGAAGGGAAAAATACCGTCGACGGGAAAGGGCCCGGTATGACCCTGTCCTCCGAGGACCGAAAGCGCCTTTCCGACATCGTGGAGCGCCAGCCCACGAAGAACAAGGAGTTACAGGAGGCCTGGGGGATGGAAAGCGGGAGCGAGGTCCACGCCTACCTCGAATCCGCCCTTCGATCGTATTATTACCGGGACGAAGACAGCCTCATCCGGGCAACGGCCGAAGCGGAGGCACTTGTCGAGGGCCGCGACCCCCCGGAGACCCTCCAGGTGTCGCTTACGGACCTCGAACGATCGATATACGAGGTGGTCCCCGGCCCCGAGGAACAATCCGCGAGCGTCGTCAGCGTGCTCCATCGCGTCGAGTCGGCGAGCGATCTGGATCCCACGGTCGGGGAGGTACGCCGGGCACTGGGGACGCTCGCGAGGAAAGGCGTCCTCACGAAAATTTCCCGGACGGTCCCGACATATCGACTCGCGAGACCCCGGGACAAGATCGAACTCGAGTCGAGCGAACCTGCCTAGCGACGGCGCGCTCGTCGCTCCTCGAGGATCCGCCTGACTGTTTTTCCCGGCCCGCCTTCGATCGGCCATCCCATCTGTCGCCACGCGGGCGGTTCTGGTTCGACGTACTCGCAGGAACTCGAACACTCCGCAGCGGTCTGTTCCCGGTCCTTGCTCGTACAAACCGGAACGAACCCGAAGGCGGCATCTGTCATTTCGAAGTGCCGACAGTCGGGACGCATCGAGTCGATATAGGACCGCCATCCCCGCTCGTATGCCCGCTCTGCGATTTCGAGGCGGGCAATTCGTTTCTCCGCGCCGGAACGGTACTCGAACCGGGCCGCCGACTGATCGAATCCCCGACCATCGGGACGCTCGAGTATTTCGGTCCCTTTACCCTCCGGATCCAGCGATCCGGGCCGCCAGACGACCTCGGCACCACTCCGATCGAGCGTGAGAATACCGACCTCGACGGGGACGGGTTCGAGGAGGGCCGGTGGGACCGGTTCGGCCGTGGATTCGGTCGCCAGCCATACCTCGTCCGCGAGTCCGAGCGCGACGTCACGTTCGAGTTGACTCCGGAGGGCTCGTGCCGCACTCGCGTCCAGATCCGGTTTGTTTTCGACAGCCACGAGACGCGTGATCCAGGACGGGTACGGGGCGATCCGCCTGATTTCGATCCTGCCACCCCGCTTTCGCGAATCTATCGCCCCTCGATCGCTCGCCGTATGGATCGCTTCCCGGACGTATCGCCAGGGATAGTCCGGTTCGGGGAGCGCATCCCGGTAATAGGTCCACTCTCGCGGGGCATTTCTGACGACGTGGAGCAGGTCGCCGTCGAGCGCCTGCTTCCCGAATTGTCGCCGCCTCTCGAGAGCGTCGGGATCGACTTCGACCACGACCGTGTCCCAGCGGCGTCGGCGGGTTCCGAGTTGTCTCGCGACGATCACCGGACGGGTGTTCTCATCTCCCGGCGGCCAGGCCCGCTCCGCCCAGGCACAGATGCGGAGTTCGAACCCGAACTCCGACCCCGCATCGAATGGCATGTCAGACCCCGTTTTCGTCGAGGAAGTCGACGGCGTCCTCGAACACTTCCCGGGGCCCGTCCTGGGTGATCGTGTTCCGTGCCTGTTCGTAATCGCGCCACTGGAGGTCGCGGTGCTCCCGGGAGAGTTCGGCGCTGGCCTCGAAGGACTTCGCCAGGAAGAGATGGACCGTCTTGTGGATCCGGTCCCCGTTCGCTTCGAAGACGTAATCGTAGTCCTCCCTGAACCCGTCCACCAGCCGGAAATCCTCGATACCCGCCTCTTCTTTTACTTCTCGTATCGCCGTCTGCTGGAGCTCCTCCCCGTTCTCGACCCCGCCCTTCGGGAACTCCCAGTCCCCTGGGCGACTCTTGAGGAGGAGGTATTCGCGCCGACCGCGAGTCTCCCGGAAGAGAATCGCACCGGCGCTGGTCGCTTGAACCGTCATTGAAGTATGGTATTCGGCGCCGAAATAAGTGGATGTCGGAGCGTGTGAGTTCTTCTCTGTGACGGAGAAGGAGCACAGGTTTTTGCGTCCCCACGACCTTCTCTCTTTTAGCCGATGACCGTGATGACCCGAATCCGACTTCGAAGTGGGGACCGTGCGACCCTCGAATCGGTCGTGGCCGACATCAAGGAGACCTGCCAGCGGAAAGGTGCGGAGGTCAAGGGCCCCCACTCCGATACCCCCGAAGAATATTCGGTGTCACTGTACCCCCGCCTCGACGGGAAGGGGAGTGCTACCTACCCGGACTGGAACCTCACGGTCTACCAGCGACGGTTCGAGGTTCGAGGCTACGAGGACCTCGTTCGCGAAATCCTCGCGTGGGAGTTCCCGGACTCCGTACGAGTCGAGGCAAGCGTCGAGACGAAACCGACACTCGGTTCTTCCTGAGCGCCCGTTCGGCCCCTCGTAGCGCCCCGCCGGGTGCCCGAGTCGACCCCGCAAGTCATATGGCCCGTCGGTGAGAGGTGTCTCCTAATGACCACAGACGGAGACGACGAGGACGCCGCGGACGTGGCTGCCGAGAACCCGAAGGAGAGGGGCAGCCAAACCGGCGAGGAGGGAACGGAGACGGAGGAGAACCAGGAGCCGGAAGAAGTCACGGAGGAATTGCCCGGGGTGAGCGATCAGGAACAGAAAAACGTGACCGTACTCGACCGCTCCGGCGAATGGACGGAACACTTCGAAGTCTACATGGCCCACGACGACGACGCGTTCATCGTCTCCGAACACGAGTGGTTTCCTGAATCGGAGCAGACGGAATACCGAAAACAGGACATCCAACGCGTGAAAGTGGACCAGACTCACCCGACCCTGTGCTTTATTACCACCGCAGCAGCCGGCGAGGGGGAAACACTCGACGCGTTGCGAGGCTTCCGCGACGACGCCCTGGAATCGTCGTTCCTCGGTCGGGCCCTTGTACAGTTTTACTACGCTGTGAGCCCTCCCATTGCCGAGACGATCGACAGCCATCCGGATTCGAGAACGACCCGTGCAGTCAGGACGCTGGTAGACGGTGCCGCCGACCTCGCCGAACGGCGTACGGAAACGGGTTCAGCCGCCGGTCGTGCCATCTCGTCGGTCGTTGTGACCCTGGTCTACGTGTTCGGGATGATCGTTGCGCTTTCAGGCCACACCGTCATCAGGACCCTGGAATTGCTCGAAAGGTCCCGAAATTGATCGGCTGACTGGTCGTTCGCCCCTCCTCCCTCTCCTGATTGTCCGATTTTTTATTAGTCGTTAAGTGAGTATACTTAATGGTTATGTGAATATAAGATAATATTAATTTCGTAGTTTGTAGTTTGTATAATTACTATTAATTTATATTTGTGAGTAGTATTAGGTCGTTGGTAATCGCTCGAACATCTCGACGATGCACGGATCGAGAGAGAGAGAGAGAGACGAAGTGCCCAACCGGTATCGTTACCGTTCGAAAAAGCGTCGGACGTTTTCTCGCGGGTAGATTCCGAGTCCCGATCCATACTCGAGGGGGAACCCGAACGTGTCTGCAAGGGTTTCGAGGTCTGCAACGGCCTCCTCGAACTGGGGACGGTCGTGGATTCGATAGGCGTGACTCTCGCCCTCGTTCGGATAGACGGTGATCTTTGGCCTGGTGAACCGACCGCCCTCGTGAATGACGACCGACTCGATATTGTCGTAACTGTGCCAGTAGATGTAGTCGGCTTGCACCATGACAGCGTCCAGTCCCCACCGGTCGAAAATCGCACCCATCGCTTCCGCTTCGTTCTTGTGTTTGTACGAGAGCAACCCGAAGAAGGGCGTGATAAAGGAGTACTCTGCGATGTAGAGTCCATCGTCGGCGAAGAACAGGTCCGCGACCCGGAGCGGGAACGAACCGGTCATGCCGAAATGAACGTGGGCTTTCACCTCGACGTCGGTCGACGGTGCCTCTTCGGGGCTGGGGCGGTCTTCGGGTTGGGAGTGAGCGTCCGTTGCCATGATTCAATCGTCCGTTGATTGTGACCTGGTGGCGAGCTGGTAGAAGAGGCCTGCCCCCGCCAGGAATATCAGTCCGTATCCGAATCGGTTCGTGACGAACATATATATTGCGACCGCGACCCCGGCGAGCGAGGCGAAGAGACTGAGGCGTCTTCGGAGTGAGACGGTCCGCACTGCCCCACCACCCATCGCGCGTTGCTGTCGTTCGACCCACCGCTCGGAGAGGTAGGTAGCAACGATCGCACCGAAGGTCACGATTACGATAGACGTCCGGAGAGCAGGCTGCAAGTGGACGTCGAACACCCAGGCCAGTCCCAGGGGGAGGCTCATAACGATCAACCCGCCGAGGTAGAAGAGCAGTCGATATGTGGCGAAGAATCTGGCGACCACACCGACGGTACTCTCGCTCGTCCCTGCCATGCCTCTCCGTATTCGCACTGCCGGCAAAAAAGATGTGGTTAGTGTCGTCCGGTTTAGGCGAGGAAGCCGCGGGCCTCGTCGGACCCTTCGACGGTTCCCTGCTTGCGCTGTTTGTACTGCACGCTGCGAGCCATCACGTAGATTTGGATGATCACGAATATGGCCCACAGGACGTACGCACCGGAGTTGCTACCGGCGATGGCGACGGAGGTCTGGAAGGTCTCCATGCCGAATCGATTGACCAACTGGTCGGCGATCAGCAGGATACTGAAGTATCCGAAGAAGCCGACCGCCCACCACATACCGACGATCCGGCCCCAGCCCGGTTGCTGGTGCTCGGGCAGGTACTTGGTGTTGATGATCAGGGTGATGGCGTTGTACGGCCACATCATGAACCCTGAGATGGCTGCGCCGATGACCAGCAGGATCCACGGCTTGTCGAACCGCATGCCGATAATGAGCATGCCCCACACGACGAACAGGGTGAGGGCTGCCCAGAACACGCGACCGACGTCCCATCCGCGGGAGCGGCCAACCATCTCGTTGATGATGTCAGTCGCGCTGCGGACGAACACGTCCAGGATGGCGTACTCCGTCGTGAACAGCGCGAGGAAGATTACGATGTACACCAGGGCGCCGGCAAGTCCGCCTGCTTCTGCCCTGATACCTGGCTGGACGTAATTGATCCACATCGACATCGCACCCACGTCTTTTGGAAGACCGCCAGCGTATTCCGTCGAGATGGATATCATGATCGTCGCGACGATGAGCAGACCGAGCACGAACGTCAGGAAGTGCTCGATCTGCGTGGTCTTCCACCACGCCTTCCACCGCTGGAAGTTGAGGGAGTTCGCCGGAGCAACAAACCCGGTGTCCTCGACGACTTCCGGCTCTTCACCGATAAGCGGGTTCTTGACACGTCCCTGGTAACTACCCATGCCGAATCCCTTCTCGCGGGACCAGACACCCTGTCCGAGGTTCGTCAAGCCCCCGGCACCGGCGTACGCCAGGCCACCGAGGAACTCTGCGATTGGCATCTCGGGCGGGAGCGAGCCGAAGCTCACCGCGCCGGCCGGGACGTTAGCCAACTGACCGAGCGCGCCGCCGACGAGCGCCAGGATGATCCCGGCTGCGACGGCGACGAGCATCGCGGCGACGTTGAACTTCTCGACGATGTTGTACATCACCGGGTGTATCTGGTACGAGAGCCAGATGATTACGAACAGTGCCAGTCCCGGTAGGATCCACGCATGCTGGTTACCAAGCACGGCGGCCGCGAACACCTGTGCCGCGCCGGCTCCCCATCCGGGCCATCCGACGTGGAGGAACCCGGCAACGAGGAAGAACCACGGCCAGAACGAGTGGAGCCTGTGGTACGCCGAGAAGATACTCTCACCAGTTGCAATCGTCCAGCGCTGGAGTTCCGTATTGATGAGGAACTGGGTAAGGACTCCAACCCAGAACGCCCAGTACAGACTCCATGTGTTCTGTGCCACGAGGTGCGGCCAGAACATCGTCTCCCCACTACCGAGGGAGGCACCGAGCATAATCGCGCTCGGTCCGACGATGTGTCGGACTTTCGGAACCCTGGGGAAGTCAGCGATTCGGAAGTTCCCCTTAGTACCGAGGTCCGGATAATCGCCAGTCTCTGGTGCCGTTTCGGCTGATTCGAGGTCTATCGGTCGATACACCGAAAGGGCGTATTCCTGCCCTTCTTCAGGAGGTGCATATATGTCACTCTCCTGGATTGTACCGCCGTCGGGTTGCTTGTTGTCTTCTGCCATATGCACGTCCAGGTCATAGGTGGAACCGACTACCACTTAAAATAATCCCAAAAAGTATATTAAGGACGAACGATCCCCACCGCCATATTTAAAAAGCCGATACCCTCTCCCCCGTTTTCATTTAAAAAGAACCCCGGTAAATCCGCCACCCGGCGCGGTTCCGCGTATTCGACCGTGAACTATACAGTCGAAAACGACCGGATCATCCGTCCCGGAACACCCAGGGGTCAGCCGATCGGGAAAATGATTGAAATTTGATTGCTATTGGGTCTCCTCTCTATAGACAGCGGGATATTTCGAGTTCGAAACGCGTCACCACCCGATATGTATCGATTGTAGAATTCGAGAGGTCTTCTGGAATATCCATATCGCTTCGACCGAACGATCCCGCACCGGTGGTTACCGATCAACCGTCGAAAACCCGGAGACGAACGTGGAAAATACCTGATGGTGCGGGTCGGCACGATCTGCATGGCTCCGATTCTTTGAAAATTCCTGCTCCGTCCAGAAACTATGACCGGAACGGTAGTGAACTGTGTCATTTGAGGTCTCCTTCACACAGCAAAACCGTTCTCATTAACCGGAAATGTCGCAACACTCGTGTTTTGCTGTTGTCTTTTACGGGCCCAATAACCGGTAGTAACCCCTCTGTACACCGGGGGACGAAATAGTAAATATACTATTATATATTTATTGATGTTAGGGACAAAACCTAATTATCTTCGGAAAGACTGGGAAGGTATGGGACTGTTCGATGTAATCGCAGACATCTTCAAGGAGCCGGAGAGGCAGGCAGACACTGACTACTACGTTCTCGAACGGGCGGAACCGGAAGCCGATCCCAGGGTCGAGGAATTCGACGAAAAAGTCACCCCCGAAGATGTGATGGCGATGGACGAATTCAGCAAAGGAACGATTATGGACGGCAAATACATCCTCCAGGAGATTCTCACTACTGGCACGGCCGGAGAGGTCATCTGGGAAGAAGAACTCGAATTCGACTAATTCGGCTGGAGTCCGACGGTCCCTGTGCGGTAAACGGCACGGAAACGGCCTGTTCCATCTGTTTCCGTTTCAGCCTTCCACTGGGGAGTGTGCACCTCCAACGGTTTTCCTATCCGTATCGATATCTGGTGATCCATTCCGTTACGATCCCGAGACGTTCATTTCAAATCTGTCTCGAGCGTTCCATACCGACCCCGTTTCGAACCACACCCAGTTACGAGACCGGCGGTCGAGGGAGAGAACAGTGATTGAAGAGATCCCCCACAACGATGGAGCGGGAAACGGGAAAGACGCTATGTCACCGGTTGTGGAAACTGCCGTATGGACGAATATTTGGCTGACCACCTCGTCTCGCTGCGCCGGGACCTCCACCGGCATCCAGAACCCGCGTGGTGTGAATTCTACACGACGAGTCGTATCGTCGACGAACTCGACCGAATCGGCGTCCCGTACCACCTGGGAACGGAAGCACTCTCGACAGCAGACAGGATGGCAGTTCCCGACGAATCGACGCTCGAGGACTGGCGAACCCGCGCGGGAAGTGCCGGGGCGAACCAGCAGACCCTCGAGCGGATTGGCAACGTCACTGGCGTCGTCGCGACACTCGATCGGGGAACAGGTCCCACGGCCGCCCTCCGGGTCGACATCGACGGCCTGGAGCGAGAGGAATCGACCGCCGAGTCGCACGTCCCCGCGGCCGAGGGATTCCGCTCAGAATACGACGGGACGATGCACGCGTGTGGCCACGACGCCCACGCCGCGATCGGGGTCGGCGTCCTCGAGACCATCGCCGAGAGCGACTTCGAAGGAACGCTTCGCGTGTTCTTCCAACCAGCCGAGGAAGTCGTCGGTGGCGGGAAGGCAATGGCGGAGAGTGAGCACCTGGCCGACGTCGAGTACCTCTTCTCGCTCCACGTCGGTCTCGAACACCCGACGGGCGAAGTGGTCGCGGGAATCGACGATTTCCTCGCCGTGAGTCAATTCGAGGCGACCGTCACGGGCACATCCGTCCACGCCGGCGGCCATCCGGAAGCGGGTCGGAACGCGGTCCAGGCGATGGCATCCGCCGTATCGAACCTCTACGGAATCCCCAGACATCACGACGGTATTACCCGCGTCAACGTGGGCGTGGTCGGCGGGGGATCCGCCGTCAATATCATCCCGGAATCGGCATTCCTGGTGGGTGAAGTCAGGGGTGAGACCAGCGCACTCATGTCCTCGATGCGGGATGGGGCCGACCGAGTGCTTTCGGCGGCAGCCGATATGCACGGCTGTTCGGTCGAAATCGAAACGATCGGAGAGGCACCCAGCGCAGAGAGTGACGCCGCCCTGGCAGAGATCGTCTCGAGTTCGGCCGAACGCGTCGAGAGCGTCGAGTCCGTCGTGACGCGAGATTCACTCGGTGGGAGCGAGGACGCCTCGTATTTGATGCGCGCGGTCCAGGAGCGGGGCGGGCTCGCCACGTACGTCGGAATCGGAACGGACCACCCCGGCGGGCACCACACGGCGACCTTCGACGTGGACGAACGAAGTATCGAAATCGGCGTCGACGTCCTCTCCGGGGCGATACAATCTGTCGCTTTCCAATACCCGTTTCACAACCCGGAGCGGACCTCGTCCTGATTCGTTCGGGGGGTATCATGAATCACTCGGTTGGGTATCCAGATTGGTTCGGCCGATTAGACAGGTGTCCTCCCCGACCGTAGGAAAGCCGGGGCCGATCCCCCTTCCCGCTACCCGATCGTCTCACGGATAGATTCTGTCTCCCACCCCACTCCTGCAGAATGTCCGATAGCCCGTGGCCTCCACGTCCCTCCCCACCCCTTCGGCAGGATGTCCTTCACACCGTGGCCTCCGGGTCACGTCTCATTCGCCCAGTATTATATAATGGGATATGGATTGGTGGTAGTGCTGTCGCGTTGCTGTGGGGAAGAACAAATGGCGCGGTCCGAATACCACAGGGAAGACCGGACGGCTCCCTGTTCACCACCCGCAGAGGTGAAACGCGAGGTCAGTACTTCGGATCGGCCCCAGTAACGTCGTACACGTCGTCCAGTATGGCATCCCGCCGAGATTGCCACTCCGGTAATCCCGCCGGCGAATCCGGGTAGGATTCGTAGTGCTCTATGAGACGGTCAGCCACGCGCTTGGTCCGGTAGAGGCGACGGATTAGTCCCCAGTACCCAAGACTCCCGAGCAGGGTCCGGATTTTGGAGGGCCAGCCAAATTCGGTCGTCCCGGAGTAGAGCGCTTCCGAGATGGTTTCTGCAGGAATCGAAGCCAACAGTCCCATCAATTCGTCGACGTCGACGGCGGTGAAAAGGATGTTGTACACGTCGAGTCCGGCGTAGCGAGTACCGAAGTGGTCCATGAATCGCTCGTTGTACGACCAGAGGGCGTCCTCGCGTACCGAACCGGATTCGATTCCGTCGATTGCCGCTTCCGCCGCGTACGTACCGGCGTACGCGGCACCCGCAATTCCTCCCCCAGTCGTCGGGTTGACATGACCGGCGGCGTCCCCGACTGCCATGAACCCGGGCGCGACAGCGGAATCGTAGGGCCGGCGGGTCGGAAGGGCCGCACCGAGTTTGTCCGTGACAGTTGCCCCGTCGAACTCGGGGCGACGCTGCAGGTCTCGCTTGAGCGCGTCCACGAGTTGCATTGGATCCTCGGTCATCTGGAAGCCGAGACCGACGTTAATCTCCGTGGGCGTCCGGGGGAAGTACCAGAGGTAGCCGGCGGCCCGGTCGGTCGGCTTGAAAACGAGGGCGTCGTCCCACTCGATTGGTTCTGGCACCTCGACGATTTCTCGGTACGCCGAGGTGAACTGGCGCACGGTTACGTTCGTATCGAAGGTGGTCTCGGAGAGGTCGGCCCTGTCCTGGAGGAGCGATAGTGCCCCGCTCGCGTCGATGACGACGTCCGCGGAAATGGACGTCGACGTCCCGTTCTGTTTCGCGGTGACGCCGGTTACCCGCCCGTCGTCCTGGAGGACGTCGTTCACGACGGTATCGAATTGGAACGTGGCTCCGGCATCCCTCGCTGCGTCGATGATCCGCTTCCCGTACTCGAAGCGGTCCACCACGGCGAGTTCGCCGGGGACCGGGATTTCGAGCACGGTGTTTTCCTGGGGGATCTCGAAGCGACCGTGATCGACATCGGGGTTGGTAATCGCCGGTTCGAGCGTGGATTTCGGAATCGGGTCGGGAAAGGAATCCGCACCCTTGATCGCGTCGCCACACGCGATGTGACCCGCTTCGTCGGCCGACTTTCGCTCGAGGACCGTCACGTCGTATCCGGCTTCGGCGACGGTCGCGGCGGCGTACGACCCGGCAGTTCCCGCACCGACGACGAGAACGCCTGTGGACGGGGCGGTGGGCATACGCCCCATTTTCGTTGCCGGGAGAAACCCCTATCGGTCGACGACCCGGATCTGGAGCCCGGTTCACGAGTAACGGTTAAGGGAGCGGTTCTCCAATCGCGTTGTATGACCGACTACACCGTCGAGTTCGTCGGGAAAGGAGTGGAACTCGAGGTCGCCGACACGGAGACGATTCTCACGGCTGCCATCGAGGCCGGCATCTCTCAGGAATACTCCTGTCGCGTCGGGATGTGTCTCGCGTGCACTGCCAAGATTCTCGAGGGCGAGGTGACACAACCCGCAGCGCGTGGATTAACCGATGCGGAGGCCGAAGAATACGCACTGACCTGTATGGCCCGACCACAGAGCGACCTTCGCATCGAGAGCGGCGTATATCCACCGAGCATCGATGAACCCGGGGAATCGGAGGCCCAACCCGCCGACGATTGACCGAGGAGGCCGGGTTTGTGATCGGGGTATTTTCGATGTACCCACCCGGCCCGAATCCTTCATCTCGTTTGGCTGATTGTCTTCACATACATCCGTTCACACGGGGGCGAGTTCACTGAGCAATTCTTGTTAACGAGGTCCACACTAACCCGCCAGTTCAGTCCAGTATCGGACCGGTTTCAATCGGTGTAGGGGACGTTCGTTCGGGCTACGTTCCTGTTTTGGAGATATGTAGTGTATAGTTGTAGCCAAGTTTGGTAATTAGGTAATTAAATTGTGTATGGATATTTATCTATATTAAAACAATCTAATATTAGTAAATTATAAATATATTGTCTTCATGAATCATTGTTATTAGTATTATTATTATTATTATTATTATTATTATTATTATTATTATTATTATTATTATT
>JBDGTL010000060.1:34155-45145 GCA_042216905.1 Halodesulfurarchaeum sp. | reverse complement strand
GTAAATAAATTTAATAACTAAAATAATATAATCAATAATATTTTAATAACAATAATTTAATAACGAAATTATATTTACAATAAGTTTAATAACGAAATTATATTAAGAATAACTATATTTACTAATAATTTCACTCAAATAATTATTGTATAGAGTATTTGGATAATATAACTCAACTATTTTAACACTCAAATCAGACAGTAAAATAGGAAAATTTTTAATTTAATCCATTGAAAACGACAAATTATCACCGTTCGGAATCCGGTAACGGACTATCAATCGAGGATTTCCTCGGCGAGCCGCGGGACGAACATCCCCACGTCAGTGACGAGTCCGATGGCCTGGTCGCTCCCCCGGTCCAGCAACTGGGTGACGGTTGCAGGGTTGATATCCACGCATACGGTCCGGGTCGTCGACGGAAGACAGTTGCCTACCGCGACAGAGTGAAGCATCGTGGCCATCATCAACACAAGGTCGGCCTGGTGGGCCTGTTCTCGAATCGCGTTCTGGGCCTCGACGGCGTCCGTGATAGTATCCGGAAGCGGTCCGTCGTCCCGGATCGATCCAGCGAGAACGAACGGGACCTCGTTTTCGACACACTCGTACATGACCCCGCTCTCGACGGTTCCCTCCTCGACCGCGGCTTCGATACCACCGGCCCTGATAATTTCGCTAATCGTGTAAATATGGTGTTTGTGGCCCTTTCTCGGGTGATCGAGGGTTTCGACGTCCATCCCGAGCGAGGTCCCGTAGAGGTCGCGTTCGAGGTCGTGAACCGCGAATCCGTTTCCCGCACTCAGCATGTCCACGTACCCCTCTCGAACGAGGCGAGCGAGGTCTTCTCCGCCACCGGAGTGGATGAGCGCCGGCCCAGGGACAGCCAGGATGTTCCCACCCGCTTCCTTGGTCTCGACGATTGCATTGGCGACTCGCCTGAGGAGCGTCTCGGATGGACGCTCGCTCGAGACGCCCCCGCGCATGAATCCAAAGGGACCGCCTGCGTCCCGTGGTCGGTCCGGGGGGTCGACTTTTATCCCGGCTTCCCCGGTGACAATGAGGTCACCCTGCTCGATTCCGTTGAGAACAGTAGTTGTGGCACGTGGCTCCTCCGGTTCCAGTACGATCGCACAGTCCATCTCGATGTCCTCGACCGAGAGCCATTCGCCCTCGTATCGAACGAACGTGGGATGGTTCGTCGTCGAGTAAAACCCGGTGGGAACGACCTGGTCGGCCGGTGCCGGTTCCACTGTTGCATCGATCGGATCCGAGAGGCCCGCCCCGTTCTGCAAGAGTTCGTGGAGAATCGGTTGAAGGGTCTCCTCCGTGTCCGCAGACACCTCCATCCTGCAGTAGGACTCCTCTTCTTTGTGGGTTCCCACGTCGAAGGTCTCCACGTGGAACGATCCGCCCATGTCCATGACGATGCCGAACGCCCGCTGCATCGTTCCCGAATCGATTATGTGCCCCTCCAGTTCGACCGTTCGTGACGGCATGGAAAAGCGAACGCCCATACAGCACATTAGCATTGTGCCGGATTCGTTCTGGTTCGACACCCATCGGGTTCCGGTTGGAATGGCTACGATTCGCTCCCCGATACACTCGTGTTTTGCATCCAGCTCGTTCAGGACGTCACCTGATTACCGGTCTTCGAGAGCCGCTGATTCGGCCCGACGCATGATCTCTCGTACCGGGAGTCCAGTATCCTCTGCGACGCCGAGTGCGTCGTCAAACTCCGCGCTCACGTCGTACCGCTCGCCGGATCGGTCGGTGGCGACCTTCACGCCGATTTCGAAGGCCGTTTCCTCGATTTGGACAGTAACCGATTCCACTCGCCGTTCGGCGATCCAGCGATGTGAGACTGGATTCACCCGGACACCTAACGTTCCGGTCTCCTCGCTCAATCGCCTGGCGACACCCTTTGCGTCGTCGGGTTTCGTGATCACCTGGACTACGTGTCCGGGTCTCGACTTCTTCAGGGTCGCCGGTAGCACCGCGACGTCGAGTGCTCCCACCCCGGAGAGCCGTTCGTGAAGCCCTCCCAACACCTCGGGGGTCACGTCGTCGACCGTCGTTTCGAGTACAGTTACCGGTTCAGTCTCCAGGTCCGGGGACTCCCGGGCGGCCGAGGCAGTTTCATTCGCTTCCTCGATTGAACCGAGTATCCCCCGAAGGACGTTCGGTCGCCCCTCGTATTCACGGGAGCCAGCCCCGTATCCCGATGATTCGACCCGGATTGGGGGAATGCTCGAAACGCCGGTCGCGAAGTGTGCCAGTAGGGCTGCGCCCGTCGGAGTAAGCAACTCGCCGGACACCGGGCCACTTCGGATAGACCAGTCCGCCCGTTCCGCGATTTCGAGCACGGCAGGGGGCGGCACGGGATAGGTCCCGTGACTACTCGAGACCGTACCGCTCCCGGTGGCGACTGGCGTCGTAACGATCCGTTCGACGTCGAGGTCGTAGAGGAGCAGTGCAGTTCCGACGATATCAGCGATGGCGTCGTCGGCCCCAACTTCGTGGAAGTGGACCGAGTCGACCTCGGTTCCATGCACTGATGCCTCAGCCTCCCCGAGGATTCGAAACGTTGCCTTCGCCTCTGTCGCGACGGAGTCGGGAAGGGCCATCCGTTCGACGATGTCGAGGACTTCGGGAAGCGTCCTGTGGGGTCCGTGTCCCTTTACGGTATCCCAACGTTCACCGGCCTCTTGATCCGGCACCGAGGACTCTTGCTCTTCGTTGTTTGGCTCATGCTTGTGATTGTCACCGTCTGGGGAGGCGTGATCGTGATGATGGCTATGGCCGGTTTGGCTATGGCTATGGTCGTCTTGACGATGGCCATGGCCATTCCAACTATGGGTCTGGTCGTCGTCGTGGTGATGGCCTTCGTGGTGTCGGTGACCGTCATCGTGTTTCTCACCTGATTCGCTCCCGTCGCTCGCGGTCCCCTCCCCCCCGGAACCAATGGACGTCACGCGAACGTGGGTAGCCTGGATTCCGGTGCGGTCGACCTGGTGGATTTCGTATTCAACGGGGAGGACCGCCTCGACACGTTCGAGCACACCCGGGTCGGCCCCGATGGATACGAGCGTTCCAAGAAGCATGTCACCGCTCGCCCCCATCCCGGCGTCGAAACACAGCGTTCGCATTGAGGGACTCGTAGGACGACCCGTGCCTAAAATGTGTGCCTCTGCGACGCGCAACGATATCGAATCGATCGACGCCCGGTCACGTTTTCTCGCTCCGGAGGAGTGAAAATTCACTCCTTCCGGTTGTGTGAGAGTCGTATGTACGTCCCTATGTTGGGCGTGGGGATATGGAACCCGCGAGTCAATCCAGTAACGAACGCGCCATTCCGGACAGGACCCCGACCCCGATGGGAAGGCTGTCTTCGTCCACGTCGAATCGGGGCGTATGATGTCCGCTCGGATAGTCCGTTCCGATTGCCACGAAGGAGGCCTTCCCGCCCCGTTCCTTGACCGCCTGCATCAGGTAGGTCACGTCCTCACTGGCACCGACCGGGGCCCGCCGAACGATGGACTCGACACCATCGACCTGCCGGGCGACCTGAACGCCGAGATCGACGAGTTCCTCGTCACTATCCTCCCGTGGTGCCTGTCCGTTGATTTCGATTTCGACGTCACAGCCGTGCATGTCAGACGCCTGCTCGACAGTATCGAAGGCCCGATCGCGCATGTATTCCATAATCTCCGTGGTTTCGCCACGAACCTCTGCTGCGGCACTCGCCCGGTCGGCGACGATGTTCGAGGGATTGTCGGAGTGGAGGTTGCCGACGTTTACCCGGGTTGCGCCGTCTCTGTGTCGTGGGAGACCGTACAGGTTCACGACCGACGTCCCGAGTGCCTGGACGGCGTTTCGACCCTCCTGCGGGGCGAGTCCCGCGTGGGCCGAATCACCACGGATATCGAACTCGAATTGCGTGATTGCAAGCGCCTCGTCGAACCCGGGTACCACCTCTCCGGTCGAATGTCCGAGACCGACGTGGACCCCGTAAAAGAAGTCGACGTCAGAGACGTGTTCGGTCGCGGCCATCGGTTTGCCTCCACCGAGGACTTCCTCGGCCGGCTGGAAGAAGACTTTGAAGGTTCCCTCGAAATCACTCTCCAGAACAGTCTCGAGCGTCGCGAGCCCGAAGGTTATGTGAGCGTCGTGTCCACACGCGTGCATCGTCCCCTCGTTTTCGGACCGGAACCCCTCCACGGCCGGGAGATGGTCCTCGCCCGTGGCTTCGGTGATGGGCAACGCGTCGATGTCCACCCGAAGTCCCACGGTCGGCCCCGATCCATTCGAGACGACAGCGACGACCCCGGTATTTCCGCCCTCCAGTCGTTCGAGCACGTCCATCCTGTCAGTTTTCGATTTCGCTTTTTCGTACCAGTACGAACGCGTCTCCTCGTCGGGGACGCCCAGCCTGGCTGACGAATCGATTGCCTCAGGCCCGACGTACACTTCCTCAACTCCCATCGATTCGAGTTCTTCGACGATCCGGACGGTCGTATAGAACTCGCACCACGACGGCTCGGGATACCGGTGAAACGTCCGGCGCCACGTCACGAGTCGGTCCGTGTCGGGAATTGCCATTAGTAGTACTCCTGGGAGAGTGTTACTCCTGAGAATGTGTACCACTGACTATTGTAAATACGTATGGGCCGTGGTCGGATGCCGCCATACCGAGAGACGGCGTGTGAACCACTCCGGCCTGGTCACGGCACGATTGAATACGTGCCACAAATCGGACTGGACCCGATTAGACCGCATGGGGACGACTCTGGATTGGTACCGGATTGATCGCATGGGGACGACTCTGGATTGGTACCGGATTGATCACATGGGGACTACCCTGGATTGGTCCTTCCCAGACCGCAAACGAGTCAAACTCCGGACTGTTCCGATTCTGGCTGTGAGGTGCTGTCTCTCTATTCTCGAATCAAGGGTCACTCCGGTGAACCCCCCTGATTGGCCTCGGACTCCTCTTTGATCTCCTCGATCTCTTCGTGCAGTTCCTCGACTGCCGATTCGTCGACAGTCCCCCAGTACCCAATGATCGTGATCGAGACGATGAAAACGATACCCCATCCGAGAGTCGCGTATTTGTTCGGGACGTAAAGGGAGAACAACCCGTCGATGACGCCCTCGAGCGAGAATACGATTAACACCGGTCCGACGACGTCCCGTGGAAGGAAGTGATCGACGTACGCCTTCACTATTTGGGGGTCCAGATCCATGGTGGATACTTGGCGCCCCCGTTTTGATATGTTTCCGGATGCTCGTTCGACGGCGACCCGCAATCTGCGTTCACACCGGGCCCCGCGGTAATTCGTTCCCTTGCAGAATTCGAACACCGACCGAATCCGTTCACTGGGGTCCCACCGTTCACTGGGGTCCCACTCTCCACGAGACGGGCGAACATTTGTAACCACTCCACGGAGAGTACGAGGTATGCTCACCCTGGACGGCGGCGACGGTGGGGGACAACTCATCCGGTGGGCAGTGGCCCTGAGCGCCGTGACGGGAACGCCGATTCGGATGAGGAACGTCCGTGGAGCACGAGACACCCCTGGCCTCCGACCACAGCACGTTGCCGCGATCGGTCTTCTCGAAGAGATTACCGACGCGCGGACCGAGGGAGTCGATCGCGGATCGACCGAGGTCCTCTTCGAGCCGAAATCGGTCCGCGGCGGGGAGTACGCCATCGACATTGGAACTGCAGGAAGCGTTTCCCTCGTGGTCGATACGGTACTTCCGCTTGGCGTCACAATCCCCGATCGTATTGCAGTCGACGTCTCCGGTGGGACTGACGTCAAATGGGCGCCACCAATCGATTACACGAGACACGTCAAACGGCCACTCCTGTCGCGTTCCGGTCTCGAATTGACGCTATCGGTCGACCGGCGTGGGTTCTATCCCGCCGGCGGTGGCCAGGTACATCTCAATCTGGACCCGTCGTCTCTCGAATCGATCGACCGCGATCGCCGGGGGGCACTGGTGGAGGTATCGGTGTACTCCGTGGCCTCGGAGTCGCTGTCCGACGCGTCGGTCGCAGAACGACAGGCCGATGCAGCCCGCGACGCCGTATCGGAGACAGTCTCGGTTCCTGTCAGGTCCACAGTCGAGTACGCCGAAACGGCGTCCAAGGGGTCCTCGATCCTGATAGTCACGTCCTTCGACCGGTCAGTCGCAGGGTTTTCGGCACTCGGCGAACCGGGGAAGCCGTCCGAGGACGTCGCGGCGGACGCCGTCGAACGGACGCGCGACTTTCTCGACACTGAGGCGGCCGTCGATGCCCACATGGCCGACCAGTTGCTTCCTTTCCTGGCGGTGGCAGGAGGTTCGTTCACGTGTCCCGACGACACGGACCACCTCCGGACTGCAATCGATATTGTCGAGGCGTTCGGCGTCGATTTGAAAATCGAGGACGAGGGGGATCTGGTACGGATTGCTGTCGAATCTCCTCTTTCTGTTGAAGCTTTAAAGACCGATTAGGAATCCGCTATTCCCCACGGAGCCAGGCTACAGGTAGAACCAAAGAACCCCGTTCGGTCAGGTTCCTGGCGGTTCCTCAGGTTCGACGGTGACGTTCGCCGTGTAGTACAGGTCCGGCCGTCGAACCGTCACGTCGATCGTCGCCTTATATAATGCGGTATAGAGCGTGGGTCCGGATCCGTCTGTTTCGTAATTTTGATCGAGCGTGGAATCGATTTCCCCGACCTGTCTGTCCACGATGAGGTGATACGACCCGGTCGTGTTCGTCGAATGTTCGAACGTTATCGTGTACGGTGGACTGACATCGCGACCGAACTGGAACGACGAACAGGGCGTTCCGTTTATTACACCACTACTCACGTCTATCCTGACTGAATCGCCCGGGTCGGTGCAGGTAACGCCCGTATGGGTTCCGTTCACGTAGGTCCTGATTTCGAAGTCGCCCGAATCGGTTACCTGCATCTCCCATGTATCGCTCCCGTCGGTCACGTTGAGTACGAATGGTGGATTCGTAATCTCCGTGACGTTCAAGACGAACCGTCGCGTGTCGTGAACGTTCGTGGCAAGCCGCCAGGTCGAGTTACCCTGATCGTCATGCATCTCGGCCGTCTCCTCCTGGACGATCTGTGTTCCGTTCTGAACGCTGGTGACCGACGCAGACCGTAGACTCCCGGAGGATGCCCCGAGCAGTCGATTACCGTGACTCATCGTCTCCACGTCGTATTTGTAGGCGGACACAATGGAGGAATAGTCGTTGGATTGCGTCCGGTTGTCCCGGTTTACGAGTCCCATGAGCGTCGCTGCACTCTCTTCGACTGTCCGCTCGAACGCGACGGGCCGGTCCCCGTCGATCGTCTCCCGGGTCGCCAGGTTTTCGGTGAATATGACGGTGTTGACGATGAGGGCCAGAGAGACGAAGGTGATAGCGATGCCCAATGCCGCGACCAGGATGAGTTGCCCCCGGGACGATGCCATCGAGGCGTGGTTCGTGGGCCGGGAAAAAGGTTCTTCGGTCCGGGATGGATACACGGGCGATCGAACTCGTAAGTTCTCACAGCATAATCCCTCCAGGATATCCGATCGCAGATTCACCTCCAGTATCGATATATTCGAACAGGGTATTGCCCGGGGAAACTATCGCAGACAGCAACGCTATACCGGTCCCCCTGCAACGGGGGAGATATGAGAATCGCGGTTCTGGGGGCCGGTTCGCTCGGATCCCTCCTCGCCGGGTTGCTGTCCCGGACTGAGGACGTGCTTCTCGTGGGGCGGCCCGGGCCACATCTATCGACGGTCGAATCAGCAGGACTCACCGTCGAGGGAAATGACACGACGGTCCGGACGAGCCCCCGGGTCTCCACGGATCACGCGGACGTCTCGGGCGCCGACCTCGTCATCATCGCCGTGAAAAGTTACGATACCGCTTCGGCCATGAGAGACCTCCAACCTCATCTCGACGACGAGGCAATTCTTACCCTCCAGAACGGACTCGGGAACGTCGAGACCATTATCGACGCCCATCCACAGTCTGCTATTCTCGCCGGTTCGACGACGGTCGGGGCCAACCTGACTGCACCTGGGCGGGTGGTCCAATCGGGAGACGGCGAGACGAAAATCGGGTGGGTCGACGGCGAGCCCGATGACTTTGTCGAGACCGTCGCAACACGTTTCGAGGAGAACGGGATCGAGACGAGTGTAATATCGGACGTGGAACGGGCCATCTGGGAGAAGGTCATTATCAACGTTGGAATTAACGCCGCGACGGCGCTCGCCCGGGTACGGAACGGTCGACTGGTGTCGGAACCTGCCGGAGAACGTCTCCTTGAACGGGCTGTTTCAGAGGCGGAGGCGACGGCACGGGAAGAAGGGATCGATGTCTCCTCGGACCTCACGGAACAGGCGAACGCAGTCGCGTCCTCGACCGCGGCCAATCGGTCTTCCATGCTCCAGGACCTCGAGGCCGCACACGTGACCGAAATCGGTGCGCTGAACGAGGCGATCGTGGAGCGGGCCGAAGCCAATGACTGCGAGGCCCCCGTCAACCGGACCCTGACCGATTGCGTTCGGCTCGCGGAATCGGCGTTCTCTTCGGGGGAGTGACCATTCCGAAAGGCGGTGGCGGGTGCCATCGACCGCGAGCAGGTGATCATTTCGTGTACCATTGTCTGATGTGGGCCGATTGGACTGGCACCTGAGAGCCGACGGAGTCGATCCCTGAGGGCCGGAGTCGATCCCTGAGAGTCGGAATCAATCCCTGAGGGTCGGAATCGATCCCTGAGAGTCGGAATCAATCCCTGAGGGTCGGCGTCGATCCATGAGGGTGGACCTGAGCCACCGTCGGATTTGCTACCGACTGCCGTGACTGAGTTCGGGGACGGGTCGGTCCTTCTCGAAATCAGTCTAAACTCCCACCGAACGTTCGGTCGATTGTCCGTATCGTGAGGATGGGTACCATATTTCGAATGTGGCCATATTTTCCATGCAACTCCGCTTTACTCCCAATCGTGGGAGAAAGGGAGCGAGAACTATATTCGAAGTAACGTATATAATTCGTCACCTCCTCGTTACAATTGCAATGGCAGAAGCGGACCAAGACGCTACCAACCAGATGGCACTGATCGGGGACCAGTTCCCCGAACTGGACGTGAATACGACCCACGGGACGAAACAGTTGCCCGGTGAGTACGAGGGCGAGTGGTTCGTCCTGTTCAGTCATCCGGGCGACTTCACACCGGTCTGCACAACAGAGTTCGTCGCCTTCGAGAACGCCAGAGAGCAATTCGAGGAGTTGGACGCGAATCTCATCGGACTCTCCGTCGATCGCGTTCACTCCCACATCAAGTGGACGGACTGGATCGAGGACGAACTCGACGTCGACATCGGCTTCCCGATCATCGCCGACGAGACGGGACGGGTGGGTTCGGAACTCGGGATGATTCACCCTGGTGCAGGGACGAGCACGGTTCGTGCGGTCTTCATCGTCAACCCCGAAGGGATCATCAGGCAGATCCTCTATTACCCGATGGACGTCGGCCGGAACATCGACGAGATTCTCCGGAGTCTCGAGGCCCTCCAGAAAGCAGAGCGCGAAGGCGTTGCCACGCCCGCGAACTGGCCGGATAACGAAACGTTCGGTGACAGCGTCTTGCTCCCGCCGCCGTCGACAGAAGACGACGCCGATGCCCGAGTCGAGGAAGCGAAAGAAAAGGGCTACGACAGTCGTGACTGGTGGTTCACGCTGAAAGACGCCTAATCACGTCCCGCGTCCCACGGGAAGTAACGTCACGCCTACCACGAATCGGCACCAGATCCGAGCCCGGAACGAACCGGTCAAAAGGGGTCGAATCCAAGAACCGGTATGGTCCCGCCGCTCGCCGTGGACATCGATGGGACGTTGAGCAGGCCCGATCGAACCATCGACCCGAGAATTTTCGACGCCCTGTCGGCGTGGGGCGCCCAGGTCGTGATCGCCACGGGGAAGGCCTTCCCCTACCCGGTCGCGCTGGCCGAGTTCGTCGGCATCGAGAAGAACGTTATCGCGGAGAACGGCGGCGTGTCGCTCGCTGCCGACACACTCGAATTTCTGGGCGATCGTACCGCCGCCGACGCCGTGATATCGGAATATCGCGACGCTGGGTACGAACTCGGGTACGGGTCGGTCGACCTCGCAAATTATTGGCGGGAAACGGAAGTGGCGGTCTCCAGGGATTCGCCGCTCGGACCGCTCGAGGAAATCGCCGAACGGCACGGTCTGGAGGTCGTGGATACGGAGTACGCCTACCACGTCAAATCACCCGACGTCGACAAGGGTCGCGCGCTCGAGTCCGTTGCCAACGCGCTCGATTTCGAAGCGTCGCAGTTCGTGGCAATTGGCGATTCGGAGAACGACGTCGAACTCTTCGAAACCGCCGGTACCGCCTTTGCCGTCGGGAATGCAGTCGATGGGGCAAAACGGTCTGCCGACCACGTCATGGAGGGGACCTACGCGGACGGGTTCCTGGAGGCCCTGAACGCATTTTACTGAGGTAATTGGAGAGGTCGTGCGGCATCACGGCCTCGTTCCGGGACGCCCGTCACTCGGGTCGTTCGATGTCGGTTTTCGTGAACTCGGTATTGCACTCCCGACAGTGATACCGGCCGATTCCGACCTTCTCGACGGAGTCGACACTGTCGCAGTCGGGGCAGTGGATATCGACGACGACCACGAGTAAGAGGTTCACGCTCACGGCTAATATATTTCCTGAACCAGCAGCAGTCGTCGTCTCAAATGTCCTTTCCTAATTGAGTTTTTGGTTGAGTTTATGCCAATACGATAGTATTTAATGCGGTTTTCAGTACCATTATTAAATTATCTTATTTTACTGATAACCTTAATCACATTACCTTGCTTAATTAATATTAATTTGTCTATTATTCCAAATTATACTATATTGCATATATTAAATCAATTAAAATTATAATTTTTTCTTATATCATTTTATATCAATATCAT
>JBDGTL010000060.1:0-34055 GCA_042216905.1 Halodesulfurarchaeum sp. | reverse complement strand
ACTATATCATATTATGTCAATATCATACTGCACCATTTAATATCAATATCATACTATATCATATTATGTCAATATCATACTGCACCATTTAATATCAATATCATACTTTATCATACCATCATTATACTATATTATGCTATGCTTTACTATATATTTTAGTTATTAACTTTTAATTTAACTCGATATGCGTAACTGAATCTCGAGTCGCTCCCTCGTTCGGAAGACGAGAACGTTCGGGTACTAGTCTTCGATCGAATCTCATCGGTGCGAAAGTGCGATGGAACAGTCACACAACACCCGAATACCAGCCGAACTCGCCGTTCTGACCGAGGAGCACGACCGACCCACTCGATGTCAACCCATGCACGTTTCCCTCGACCGGGTCGACGGTAGATCTCACCCGACGAACACCCATTCTCGTATGGACTCGATCGATTGTACACCTTCGAGCAGGAGCCCCTTCACGACTGGATGGAGACCTCCACGCTCCGACTTCGTGGTCCATCCCCTTCGAAGAACAACACCGATTGCCAGGTCCCGAGTGCGAGGCCGCCGTCCCGAACGGGGATCGAAACGCTCGACCCCAGGAGCATCGAACGGAGGTGGGCCGTCGCGTTGTCGTCCATCCGGTCGTGTTCGTACACCGCATCCTCGGGGACGAGCGATTCGAGACGGGACTCGACGTCGCCGAGTAATCCACGTTCTGCCTCGTTCACGACAATGCCTGCAGTGGTGTGGGGGACGAACACGGTACACGTTCCATCGGTCGCTTCCGACGAAACGATCGACTCGATTCTATCGGTGAGGTCAATTGTCTCGACCTGGTCTGCGGTCTCGATGGCGAGCGTCTCGTGCATGCCTGTCTGTTCGTCGGGCCAGTATATAGGTTCCAATACCGGATACAAACGGAAATTCCAGGTGAGAGAAACGACAGACAGTCGGCCGATACGAACAGTGCCGATTCAAAAGGGAAGGATCGAACGAACCCACCCACCAAGTCCCCCCGATTCGCGTTTCTCCTCGAAGACGGGGTGGAGTGCGTTCATGAACTCCTGTCGGGTCTCGAAGTGTGTCTTGCCCGATTGCTGGATGGCCTGTGAAAGTGACATGGATCCGCCCCACGGATCGTACGGGATGTCGGGATCTCCGACCGCCTGCCGGATTTCCGAGGCGTCTGCCGGAAACGTGACCTCGCTATCGTCGATCTCCGCTTCAACTGCTGGAATACCAAACGTAACCGTGTCCGGTTCGTCGCTGTCGTCCTGTGTCGGTGGGGCGGCCATTGCTCGTACTGTACGTAGCCGGTTAGCGCTACTTATGAGGAGGGGCTTTCGCTCTTCACCGGCGGGCTTTCCCCATCGTCCTCGTATTGGTCGCGGAACTCGGAAATGAGCTGGCCCATTTTGGCGTACCAGTCGTTGAGCAGACGCTGCATGTCCTCGGCGATGTGGTCCGGGTCCGTCGGTCGATAGACGTGATAGTAGCCGCCCTGTTCGTAGTTTACCTGTTCTTTCTGGATGAACCCGGACTGGAGGAGTCGCTGGACCGACCGATAGGCCGTCGAGCGCTCCCTGTCCACGGCCTCCGCGATCTCGTCGACGGTAAGGCGCTCCTCGCTCCTGGTGAGAATCTTGAAGACCTGCTTGTCGAGTTCCTTCAACCCGTGCATGCATTCGAGCAACCCCTCACACTCCATGTCCTGCGAGAGATACTCGCTCATCGAATCGGGCATTACCGTCTCCTAGTGGCGTTTCGACCAAAAGCGTTGCGTAGTAAATGCACAACCGTCGGGCCCGATGGGCCGACAGACGGACCCGAAGACGCTCGTACCCGAGGTACGTCACTCGGACGAACGAAATTTCTCACTCGGACGAGGAGGGAAACATGTAAGTAATGTACTATATAATGGGAAGCGCGCCGGATTGCGACGCTGTTCGGACGCATTGTTCGCACTCGTCGATGGCAGGCGATCGGTGGTTCAGGACGAAGTCAGGGCGTCCGAACTACTCGCACAGTTGTTCGGTCCGAGTTCGAGGTCGAATGCCGTCTCGTCTTCGACTTGCTCGCGGCCGAGGTTGGTCTCGATGATCCGCTCGTAATTCTCCGGTCGCGGGGGCATATCCGCAACGATTTTCGAAACGAACTCCTCTTCGTCCGCAGTGAGGAGGCTCATTCGGTCGCTCAGGTTCTCGAGTGTTGCCGTAAAGGTTTCGTCGGGGGCCCGGACAGTCCGGTCCCCCACGTGTCCGGGCGCAATGATGGTCTCGGGTGGCATTTCGAGAATGCGTTTTTGAATGGTCTCGTAGAGCGTTCGCGCTGCGTCCGAAGCCCCTGCTTCGCCCGCCTCGAGATCGGGCCGGGCGAGACTGTCGAGGAACAGGCCGTCCCCGGTCAACAGGACCTGCCCGTCGACGAAATAGGCAGTCATTCCAGTCGTATGGCCCGGGGAATGTACGACACGCACTGTCGCAGAGCCGACGGGGAGCGTATCGCCGTCTGAAACGGAGACGACGTCGGACGCATATCGCACCCCTCGCTCGATGGCCGGTGACGGAAGGACGCCAGTTACCCCTCGATCGAGGAGTGCCCGGAGTCCGCTCACGTGATCAGCGTGGATGTGTGTATCGACTGCGAGTGTAAGTTCCGCCCCCCATTCGGCTGCCGTCTCGAAATACCGATCGGTGAAGGCCCGTAACGGGTCGAAAACGGCTGCCTCGTCCCCTTTGACGAGCATGTACCCGAGACAGCCACTCGAGGGGCGCTGGAACTGGAGAAGCGTCCCAGGACCGTCGTAGGCCGTTACCTCGAACGGTTCGTATACCCTCGCCCAGCCATCCATCCCGTCGTCCAGGTTCCTCGCGTCGTAGCCGACTGACTCGAGCCACCCGGCGACGAGCGCGCTCGATTTGCCCTGTGCGCACACGACGACGATGAGGTCATCGTCTGGGATTTGTTCCAGAATGCTTTCGGTGGATTCCTCGATGAAATCGTACGCCGGGATGTTCATCGCAGAGACCGACTCCCCATCGACGTGCCAGCTCTCGTACTCGCTCTCCTCGCGCACGTCCAGAATCGTCACCGGAATGCCTCGCCTGATCCACTCGAAGAGGGTATTCGGACGGAGAGGGTCCTCTGTCGTATTGACGTCCGCCGGGACCGTACGTGGCATGTAACCAAGCGCCAATACGGTCGAACGGGCTAATATTTGTTGGTCGGAGTGGATCACGCGAAATATCTCGATTACTCATCGACCGATCCAAGCGAGTGGTGATACTGGTCTATGGTCGGTAGCGGGAAATATATTAGTCTATTATCACATTCGAGGGAGTCGATCCTCTATTGCCACAGGCGGGGAGTCAATCTTTCTATTGTCACAGGCGGGGGAGATATCAATCAATTACCGTGACAATTCTGGATTCACGACTCCCGTCCCTCGGACCAGTCGGGGACGTCATCGAGAACCGAGTCGATGGCGTTTTCATCCACCGATTCGACCGAATCCACTGCCAGGAGTCGAGTTCCCTCAACAGCATCACCGGGTATGTCGCCGACGGCGACGTGCGGCAGTCCGACCCCCTTGAATCCTTCCACGACGACGACGTCGAAGCCGTCCCGCGATCGTTCGTTAAGGGTGTCCCGAAGCACGGTCACTTTTGACTCCTGGGTGGGAGATATGGAAAACCGGACGGAGGGCGTTATTCCCGTCACCGAATCCGCGCCGGCTTCCCGGTGGCGAAAGGTGTCCTTGCCGGGTGTGTCGATCTCGATATCGTGATGAATCGACTTCACCGTCCCGACCGTCGCTTCCGGTGTGAGATGAGAGACGATACGCTCGACGAGTGTCGTTTTCCCGGAATTCCTGTACCCGACCACTGCGAGGACTTTCATCTGTTAACTCGTGGAACCAGAGCACCATGAACGACGGGGAATCGTGCATTGGGGTGGGTAGGGACCCTATGGTAGGGACCGTATCGCCGTACGCTCGAAATTCGATCGAAACGAGCGATAACGACGGATCGCAATGGTGTGAGGAGATTACTGTATTATACAATATATAATTTCCGAGACAATCGTCCAAACGTCGAGACGGAAGAAAGGGAGTCTCAGAATCCAAAAATCGACCACACGTTTTTATTATCCGTCTCACGAAGTTGCACGTAGTTTCCAAGACAGTGATCAACTGTGGGGTTAGACGAACCTCACGCCGCTGTCGAACGAACGATACCACTAATCGACCATGAGCACAGACGAATCCGCACTGTCCGACCTCCAAGAACAGATCGACGCGCTCGAATCACAGGTTGATGAATTACAGAAGTCCGAAGACGAGCAGACCAGAATGACGATCATCGCGACGAAAGGTACCCTCGACATGGCCTATCCCGTCCTCATCCTGGGGCCAATGGCGGCGGCATTCGGGTGGGACGTCACCGTGTTCACGACGTTCTGGGGGCTCGATATGCTCCACAAGGAGAACCACGAGGACCTCAAACTATCCGCTGTCGGCAATCCAAACATGCCCGTTCCGAATCTCATTGGGGTCCTTCCGGGAATGGATCGGATGACGACCTGGATGATGAAACGACAAATCGACGAGGTCGGAACGGACACCATTCCCGAACTCGTCCAGCGGGGTCTCGACGCGGGCGTCGAGTTCCAGGCCTGTCAGATGACGATGGATCTGATGGACTACGACGAGGACGACTTTATCGAGGGTGTGACAACGGGGGTCGGAGCGGCCAATGCCCTCAGGAAAATGGCCAGATCGGACGTCCAGTTGCTCGTGTAACCTGTCACGGTACCACGTAACGGGCACCCCTCCTGGTCTTCACCTGCCTCTTAGTCTTCACCTCTCCCCTGGTCTCGCGTTTCGAGGTTTGCTGTTTTCCGCCGGCGGTAACAATAACGACGGGTCGCAGTTTCGTACTGATGTGAAACCGCCTCTAGTACCGATCTCGGGGGCCCAGGGCGGTGTGTCGACTCCGGCGTCCGGTGTGGCGTATTTTCCACGTTCAGAATCGTATCCGCTGCAGGATTGTTCACACGGTACGGTTCGTACGTCGATTTGGGACAGGTATTGTACGGGGCTGGAATACGCTAGGCGTATCGTGCCCGTGATGTGGAGGAACTAATCAGTGTGGAGTAGTCACCGCTGTGGCGCTACTCCGGAGCGGAAAGGTTTCAATACCCACGGCGCAACCACTATCCATGTATCGGTCTGGGGCAGTGTCGGCTCTCGTCCTCGCCCTTCTGATCACGGCCACGGCTGTCCCCGCGTCTGCTGGCGTTTCGAGGACGCAGCAGGATGGGTTGCAGACCAGCGTGGATCCAGATCGGGTTATCATGACGGCCGACGTCCACCCGAACGGGACGGCGAGTTGGCAAATCGAGTATCTCGTCCGCCTCGAGACGGAGAACGAGACCGCCGCGTTCGAGGACCTGATGAGAGACGTGTCGAACAACTCCTCGGAGTACGTCGATCGGTTCGCGAACCGGATGAACGCGACCGTCGCCGACGCCGAAGAAACGACCGGACGGCAGATGGACGCCCGGCAGTACTCCGTTTCCGCACACATTCGAACGCTCGGAAACCGGTACGGCGTCCTGACGTACCGCTTCACGTGGGTGGGATTCGCAGCAGTCGATGGAGAGACACTCCGGATGGGTGACGCCCTTGCCGGGTTGTACCTCGACCAGGAGACCTCACTCGAATTCTCGTGGCCCGAGACCTACGAGGTCGTGAAGGTAACGCCAGACCCCACGACCCGACGAGCGAACTCGGTGGTGTGGCGCGGACCGATGGACTTCGACTCCGGAGAACCTACCCTGGTCCTCACTACCAGTCCAGAAATGACGACCACCACGACGACCCAGACGACCCCGATGACCCCGACGACCCCTGGCGGCCCTGGAGGGCCAGGAGATTCCGCTGGAGGGGGACTTCCGGTCGCGTGGATTGGGGGTCTCGTCGTCGTACTAATCGCCGGGATCGCGATGTGGTACCGACAGCGATCGTCCTCTGAAACGCCAGTGCCCGTCGGTTCCACAGATTCGGGCGACGACGAACCGCCCGAAGATCTGTTGAGCAACGAGGAACGCGTCATTCGAGTCCTGGAGTCGCGCGGTGGTCGGGCGAAGCAGCAGGAAATCGTCGACGAACTCGGATGGACCGAGGCAAAGACCAGCCAGGTCCTCTCGAATATGCAATCTTCGGGTGACATCGACAAGTTCAGAATCGGACGCGAGAACGTCGTCAAACTCCCGGACGAGGAGGATGAAATCGAATGAATTCGAGTGAATCCTCCACAATCCGAGACGAGGAACGCCCGGGTATAATTGCGTCTGTCACCAACGAAACAGATATGAAACGGTCCGTTGTACTCCTCGCTTCGGTGCTTCTCGTCGTCGCATTCGGACTTTCTGGCGTCGGCCTCGTCGGGGCGACACCGTCGTCCGACTCCATATCACCGGGTCCGACCCTGGAGCAGGTCGTCACGGCGACCAATACGACGACCACTGCTTCGAATGGAACGACCAATACGACGACCACGGCTTCGGATGGAACGACCAATACGACGACCACGGCTTCGGATGGACCGACCAATACGACGCTAACCAACGTCTCGGGCACTCCGTCTTCCATCCCGCCGGGTGCCAGACTGGCCGGAGTCGTGGGGATCCAGGAAGCCGAATTCCAGGGCGATATGGCCGTCAGGACGTTCGAACACCGGGTGTCTGGACCGATCTCCAATGAGACTCGGGCACGAGTTGTTGCAAACGAAACAGAACACATACGGGAGCGACTCCAGACCCTGGAGCGCCAGCGCGATCGCCTCACCGCATTATACAATAACAATTCGATCCCTCGGGGTACCTACGTTTCCCGCATGGCGAAACTCACCGCTGAGATAAACAGTCTCCAGTATTTGATCAATCGGACTAATCGGACTGCCCATATGCTTCCCCCGGGGCTCCTGGCCGCCCACGGCGTCAACGAAACGGCCATTGAACAACTGCGCACACACGCGAGATTCATGACTGGCCCGGAGATCGCTGAATTCGCACGAGAAATTGGCGGCCCAATGGCGGGCCACCCCCTCGGGAAGGAACAGCCTGGACCCCCGATGAATGTCCCCGGACAGGGGGGTCCCCGGACGCCCCCTGGCCGAGATGGACGAGTCGGGATGCCAGGAAACAGTCCTGACAACGCGTCAAATCGGCCTGGTCCACCGGGAACGAACGCCCCGATGATGCCGAGGAACGGGTCCGGTACCGGATCGCCGACGCCGACTTCCGGTGGTGTAACTCCTGCCGGTCCGCCGGCAAACGGGTCGGGACCCGGAAACGGTCAACCGGCCCAGGCAAACGAGTCCGACACCATGACTGGGCAATCAAACACCTCGAACGAGCCTGATACGGCGAAGGACGGGAAATCGAATTCCAATACTGGGTCGGGGGCCGACAGTGCCCCGGGCCACAATCGACCCGTCTCTCCGGGTAACACTCACGTTCCAGACCACGCTGAATCGGGGTCGAGTTCCGGTCAGTGACTCACCGGAGCGGGTGATCACTTCGTTCGGCCTGACGGGAATTCGATGGAGTGATTCGATCGAAATCGCCTATTATTCTCGACTGAACTGGACCAGTAAAACTGAAAGCAGGACGAGTGCACCGAATCCCGCCCCCGCAAGCCAGAGAACGGCGATGTCCGGCGAAGGCCGTTGAAACAAGTCGAATAGCCACGCCAGTGAGACGATCGAAGCGAGTACGAGCCCCAGGACGTATACCTGCGCGACGGCGTATATCAGACGTCCCAGGTCCATACAGGGCGTTCTTCCCGCACCGAGTTAAAGGCCTATTGTCCTATTCCCATGGTCTAAAGACCCCCGTCCTGGGAAAACGCTGAGTGGATGGCCCGAATGAGGGCATCTATGCGCGTGAGCGTCATCGGTGGGAGTTCGGTCGACGAAGCGACCTATGGCCAGGCTGTCGACCTCGGGGCCGAAATCGGACGACGGGGGCACGACGTCGTCTGTGGCGGTCTAACGGGAGTGATGGAAGGGGTTGCGGAGGGAATGGAGAAGACGAGTGGCCGGACGATTGGAATACTCCCGGGGCCCGACGCGGACGCAGCGAATCCGTCAATCGACGTCCCGATCGCGACTGGTATCGGGAACGCCCGAAACGTCCTGGTCGTGCTCAACGGCGACGCCGCCATCGCGATAGACGGAGGGACCGGAACACTCTCGGAAATCGCCCACGCCCTCGATTACCGACGGCCCGTCGCCGGTCTCGACACGCACGACGTTCCGGGCGTTACCCACGTCGACACCCCCAGGGAAGCGGTCGATTTCGTCGAAGCCGAGGTTCGCTGACGGCAGGGGATCGATGCCGGATCGTCACTCCTCACCACCAGGACCGTCGACGATCCGGAAACCCCCTGCTTCCTCCCTCCCCAGGAGTTCGCGCTGTGGATACGGGATCTTGATCCCGGCATCGTCGTACGCGTCTTTGACGGCCCGTATCGCGTCGCTCGTAGCCCGCGCACGTCGCCGGGCACTCGGCTTGTCGATCCAGAATCGAAGTTCGATGACGACGGCCGAGTCACCGAGTTGTTTCGTCACGGCACGTGGTCGTGGCACGGAGAGGATACGGTCCACTTCCTTCAAGGCCTCGACGGCGAGGGATTCGGCCCGCTCGGGATCGGCATCGTAATCGATTCCCACCTCGACGCGAACCCGGAGTCGACCCTTCCTCGACCGGTTGACGATTGTGGAATTGCTGACTACGTCATTGGGGATGACCACGACCTCACCGTCGAAGTTCTCCAGGCGTGTATTCACGATGGAAATCTCGGTGACGATCCCTTCCATATCGCCGATCTCGATCCAGTCCCCGATCTCGAAAGGGCGTGAGAACATCAGGACGAACCCCGCGATGAGGGATCCGAGGGTCTGCCGTGCGGCCATACCGACAACGATTCCGAGGAATCCCGCACCGACCAGCAATCCCCCGAGGTTGACCCCCCACAGCGTCATTGCCGCCAGGAGCACCCCGGTGAAGACGACGATCTGCAACACGCGGAAGGCGATTTCCTCCTGGTGTTCGCTGATCCCTTCCGAACGGGTTGTGACCCCCGAAAGCCACGTCCCGATGACGTCGATGAGGACGTAGGCGAGAAGGAAGATCACGACAGTGACGACGATCTGTACCACGACAGGCATGGAGACGGAGAGAACGTCCACGAGGGCGAGGAGGAGGGTGAAGTGTCCCCAGACAGTCACTAGCACGATGGCGGTAAAACCGAGGAGGAAAAGTTGCAGTATTCGGACGATCGATTTTCGGGAGACCCACCAGGGGGTGAAATCCCTGATCGCCTCGGCACGATCCGTGACGTCTTCCTGTTCCAGCACTCCGCCGAGTGCGAGCTCCATCCATTCGAGGACGGCTGGAGCGACCCACCGAACGAGGAAAATCATCGTACCGAGAATCAAAACGGATAGAACGGCACGGGTGTCGAGCGATTTGATACCCTGGAATTGCCCGACCCATCCGGACCACGCCGACGACATCGATGGTGGTTGGATGGGGGAGTACTTAGTCGCCGGGGTTGGATAGCGGAGACCCCTGATCGGGTGGGACCGCGTTCTTTGGTGAGCTTTATTAGGTCCTCTCCGATATCGATGGGATATGGACACGGTGGACGTGGCAATCGTCGGAGGCGGCCCCGCCGGGTCGTCTGCAGCACTTGGCGCGGTCGAGAACGATGCGACCACCGTCGTCCTCGAAAAGGGCGTACCACGGTCCGATCGGGACGATCTGGGTCCCGACTCGACCGACGCTGCCGGATTTCTCGACTACTGGGTCGATATCGCTGGCCTCGATCCGACCGACCTCCCCCAATCAGTCATCGAGCAGGTCCTCGACGGCGCCGAGTTTCACGGACCGACCGAGGAATTGTACCTCTCCGAGACGGGAATGCCCGCCTCGTATCCCCACTTCGGATTCACCTTTCACCGGGCGAAATTCGACGACTGGCTTCGCTCTCGGGCGGAGACGGCGGGGGCAGAGTATCGAGTAGGGAGTTCGGTCCAGTCCGTCGAAACTGACGTACGTGGGGATCCCACCCACGTTCTCGTCCTCGCGAATGGCGAGGAGATCCGGGCAGACACCCTCGTTCTTGCCGATGGCCCACAGCGACAGGTGACGATGTCCGTCCTCGATTCGTATCTCCCCGAGGACCGCTCGGCCTCCACTGTGTTATCGCCCAGGACGGCAAACCACATCGCGTATCAGGAGTACCGACAGTTTCCCGATCGGATATTCGACCGGGACCGACTCAAGTTCTGGTGGGGGTGGATTCCGGGCCATACAGCCTACCCGTGGGTCTTTCCGAATCGCGATGGCGTCGCCAGAGTCGGACTCACGACCCCGATCGGTCTCACGATGTCGGATTGTACCCGACCGACGGACTACCCACTCGTCCACTCGGACGACGAAAGACTTCCCTCACCCAGGGAATACGTCCGCCGATTACTGGACCGGCTGTACGGCGACGAGTACGATATCGAGTCGGACTTCCCGATCCAGGAAACCGGATACGGTAAGGACGACGGGACGGAGACGTACCCGATTTCTTCGACCAGGCCAATCGATTCACCCACCAAACTCGACGTCGCCGTCGTCGGAGGAGCGATGGGTGCAACGTCGGCCTTTCACGAAGGAGGGGACCACGTCGCCATGCGGACTGGTGCCCTCGCCGGTACCCTCGCTGCGAAGGGGAGACTCGACGCATACAACGACGCCTGGAAGGACGCCATCGGGGACGAGGTCCTACGCAACGTCTCCATGGCCCAGGTCGTCCGGGACTATACGCCCGAGGACTGGGACCGTGCCATATCGATCGCGCGGACACTTCAGAAGCGTAAGTCTGCTGGCGTTCCCACCGTGTCGACAGCGCTCTCCGTCGGGTTTCCGGGTGTACGACTGCTCGGGGCGTACTGGTGGCAGAAACTCCGTTTCGGGTCCGGACGATACGTCCAGATCGCCGAAGAGGAGTATCAAATCGAGTAGACCGTTCCTCGGTACCGCCACCCCGTTATAACCGAGTGACTGGTCCGACGAGACCCGAACGAACACCTCGTCCTTCGTCATACACACGTGTTGCCATTATAGAGACCACTGTTGCCATCATACAGTCCACCGTTCTAATATTGGGGCCACTGTTGCCATTATACAGTCCGCCGTTCTATTATAGGGGCCACTGTTGCCATCATACAGTCCGCCGTTCTATTATAGGGGCCACTGTTGCCATCATACGATCCATTCACGGGAGCAATCAGCCGGGAGACGGGAGAGTGCAACTCCCGGCCCAGTAGACGGGACAATATACCGTGGACGACGGATTCCCCCGTTTTACTGTTTCGATGCCAAAACCTCTAGTACCGGTAGTTCATGAGAATGTGATATGATCGAGGTATCGGATCTCGAGAAACAGTACGGGGACGTCGAGGCCGTCGGCGGAATCGATTTTACCGTCGATTCGGGGGAGGTATTCGGATTGGTAGGGCCAAACGGTGCCGGGAAAACATCGACGCTCAAGATGCTCTCTGGCCTCGTGGACCCGAGCGCGGGGTCTGTCGCCGTCAACGGGATGGACCCGAGCGATCCGGCCCTCAGGATGGACCTCGGTTTTCTGCCGGAAGAATCCCCGCTATACGAGGACATGACCCCGCTTTCGTATTTACGTTTCTTTGCCGATCTCTACGACGTTCCGGACGACGTCGCGGACTCGAGAATCGAGACCGTTCTCGACCGGCTCGACCTCGAGGTCCGGGACAGAGCCGTCGGTGATTTCTCGAAGGGGATGAAACGGAAGGTCGCCATCGCTCGATCACTCCTCAACGATCCATCGGTCCTGGTGTACGACGAACCGGCGAGTGGACTCGATCCCATCACCACGAACACCGTCATCGAGTTCACCCGAGAACTGGCGACCCAGGATAAGACAATCGTGTTCAGCGCACACGATCTGTACCACGTCGAGAGCGTCTGCGACCGGGTCGCCATCATGCACGACGGAATGATCGTTGCCAAGGGGACGATCGAATCGATCAGGGAGCGATTCGGATCGGTCGAATACCAGGTCTATACCGACGTTCGAGTCGACGGAACGAGACGGGAAGGAGACGTCTTCGTGACGACGGTCGATTCCATGGAGGCCGTCGAATCCCTCCGAACGAAGGCTCACCGTGCCGGCGGGTCGGTCGTCGACATCCGGAGTACCGAGTCCTCGCTCGAAGACGTCTTCCTGGAAGTGACGGAGCGTCCGCAGTCCGCATGAGACCGGACCGGACCCTTCGGATCTCGCTGTGGGAGACGACCCGAAGTGTGGGAAACGTCGATCGTCGAACCGGTGTCGCGTTTCTCGTCGTCATCCTCCTGCTCGCGGCATTGGTCCCGGCGATCCTGTCGGCGCAGAGTACTCCCGGGTCCGGGATCTATCGGGTCGGGGTGAGTGAGGAGAGCCCGTATTATCCGGTCGTCCGAAATGACCCCTCGCTCAGGGCAGTTTCACCGATACCGGATGCCAATCGGCGAAATGGGCTCGAATTACTAATTACGGGAACGACAGTTTCGGTCCCAGACACGAAGGCTGGTCGGGCGGCAGCGCGGGCGTTGCGGGAAGCGACAATTGCGTACAACGACCGAATCATGCGGAACGAACCGAACCGGAGTGCGGCGTTTCCGGTAACGGTCTCGTTGCAATATCGGGATCAACTCCCTCCGGCCGGGATCGGACCTTCCGTGGCAGGAGGGGAACGTGGGACAGGGGGAGATTCTAGAATAGGAGGAATTTCCCGGGGTACAGGCGGTGTTCGAATCACCCGACCGGAGGGGAATATGCGATCGGGGCAAGGAGACGGAGTTGAACAGGGAGACGGATCGGAAAGGGGAGACGGATCGGAAGGGGGAGGAGGAGACACCGGGCGGCAGCGAAACGGGGAATCGACCGCAACCGGAGAGGATACCGGGGGACAATCGGATCGAAATTCCAGGGGGGAGATTCCGGGCATTCCGATCGGTGGAATGCTGGGCACAGCACAGACCGGAACACCGTCATCGATTGCACCTCCCTTCCCTCTTCGATCCCTCCTGTTGGCGTTCGTCTTTTTGCTCCCGTTCAACCTCGTCATCCAGGCCTACGGCAGTAGCGTCATCGCCGAACGGATCAACCGGCGGGGTGAGCCCTTGCTGGTGTCGCCAGTTTCCCGGGGGGACATCGTCGTCGGAAAAACGCTTCCATATCTCTTGCTCGCGGTCGGGATCACGTCGGTGATCACGCTCCTCATCGGGGGTGGATGGCTGACAGTCGCGGCCCTCACCCCCCTCGCGGGATTGTTCCTGGCGGCAACGTTTTTCGCCGCAATGATCGCCAGGTCGTACAAGGAATTGACCTTTCTCACGGTCACCATCTCGGTGGGGCTGACCGCTTATGCCTTCATTCCGGCCGTATTCGCAGACGTCCACCCGATTGCTGCGATTTCCCCGCTGACAATCGTGGTAAAGGACCTCCAGTCGAACCCGGTTGGGTGGGGCGAATTCGTCTTCTCGACGCTGCCGGTTGCCCTATCGACGCTCGTGCTGTTTCGACTGGGGGCCGGCATCTATCGCGAAGAGGATATGTTTACCCAGCGTCCCGTCCCGGCGAAACTCCTCGACGCCCTCGCCTCCCCCCTTTCGACCCGCTGGAGTGTCGGTGTGTGGACAGCGTTGTTCATCCCGTTTGTGCTCGTCGGGGAACTGGCTGCCGTGGCGGTTCTTTACGTCCTTCCCGGGCGGCTCTCCATCGTCTTGCTTCTCGGATCCGTCGCCCTCATCGAGGAAATCGCGAAAAGTGTACACGTCCTCGCCGGGTTCGAGCGGGGTCGGTTCTCCAGGTCGCCCTGGACCGGGGCACTCCTCGGTGTCGTTTCTGGAGTGGGATTTTTCCTCGTAGAGAAATCCCTCCTCATCACCCGGTTGGTCGGTCTCTCAGATCTCGCAGTCGGCAAGGCCGCCTTTGGATCTGCAGCTCTCGGGATCGCTCCGGGGGTCCTCCTGTTCGCTCCGCTCCTCCTCCATACGGCCACTGCGTCCATCGCCTCGGTCGGTGCCAGTCGATCCAAACGGGCGTACCTCCTCTCTGTTTCGATCGCGGTCCTCCTGCACCTCGGGTACAATCAATGGGTGGTGTCGACCCTTGCGTAGGAAACTTCGACTAGCCAGGCGTGAATTGTCTTCGTTGCGGTCGGAGAAGACTATCGTTCTCGCACTGCTCATCCAGTTGTTCGTCGCATCGTTCTCCTCATTCCTCGTCGTCGGTCTCGTCTCCCTGTACGATCCTGGGGCTACCCAGGGCGCGTATAGTGTCGATATTGGAGTCAGTGGAGCCGTATCCGATGCCCTGGTGGCGTCAGCGGATCGTGGCTCCTCGCGGTCGGCCGTGGTGTATACGAACAGGACTCGCGCGATTACGGCCTTCCGAAACAGACGTATCGACGCCGTCCTTCTCGCGGAACGGACCGGGAACGGGGGCTATCGGGTTCGGGCAATCGTTCCGAGGGGGGACTTCAGGACGACATTCGTCGTGGTCCAGGTGAAACGAGCACTGTCGGGTTTCGAGCGGCGCCTCCGACTATCGGCCCTCGAACACCTCGAGCGCCGGCCGGTCCCGGTTCCGCCGAAGACCGACGCGAACCCGTACTTCAGTTTCACCTATACGATCCTGGTCCCGATGCTCGCGTTTCTCCCGGCGTTTATCAGTGGATCCATCGCGGCCGACTCGCTCGCCGAGGAACTCGAACGTGGCACCCTCGAACTCCTCCAGGTGTCGCCCCTCTCGGTGTCCGAGATAATCGATGGAAAGGCACTCGCTATGGTCGCTATTGCCCCGGCACAGGCTGGACTGTGGTTCCTGTTTCTCGCGTGGAACGGGACGACAATCGCCAATCCCCTACTCATCCTCGTCCTGGTGGCCGCCCTCGCGGGACTCCTCGTCGTCCTCGGATCAGGCCTGGCGCTTCTCGTACAGGTGAGACGAGAAGCCCAACTCCTCTACTCGTTACTGGCCCTCGCGGTATTCGGCAGTTCGCTATTACTTCCGGAGAGTCTCCCGAATATCGTCGCCAAACTCGCAGTCGGAAGCCCGACCACCGTGACCTATCTCAGTGTCGTCGTGCTTTCCACGATTGTGCCACTCGGCTATATGGGCATCCGCCAGTACGTGGCCATGGAATCGACCGTGGCGTAAGCCGGTGGAGCGCTCTGTTCTCAATTACCACGGATCCAGAGGACTTATTCCGAACGGAACGGATGTGATGTCCATGGAGTATACGACCCTCGGCCGGACGGGGATGGAAGTGAGCAAAATCGCCCTGGGGTGTATGAGTTTCGGTTCGAGCGACTGGCGACCGTGGGTTCTCGACGAATCCGAGGCCATTCCGTTGATCGAACGGGCGATCGACCTCGGAATAAACTTCTTCGATACCGCGAATTTCTACTCGAAGGGAGAATCAGAACGGGTTCTCGGGAAGGCCCTCGAGGGATATCGCGATTCGAGCGTCGTCGCCACGAAGGTGTACTTCCAGATGGACGAGGACAACCCCCACTCCGGTGGCCTCTCTCGGAAGGCAATCGAGCAGGAACTCGATAAGAGTCTCTCCCGCCTCGGGATGGACACGGTCGATCTATTGCAGACCCATCGCTTCGATTACGAGACGCCCCTCGAGACTACCCTTCGAGCCCTCGACGACGCGGTCCGACGCGGTAAAGCCAGGTACGTGGGGACGAGTTCGATGTGGGCCCACCAGTTCGCGGAGTCCCTGTATACGAGCGAACGACTGGGTCTCGAACCGTATCTCACGATGCAGAATCACTACAATTTGGTCTACCGCGAGGAGGAACGGGAGATGCTCCCGCTCACCGAAAAGAAGGACATCGCGGTCCTCCCGTGGTCTCCCCTCGCCCGGGGATACCTCACCCGTCCCCACGAGCAGATCGACGCCACACGTCGCGGCGAGAGTGAGGACCGGATGTACGAACACCCGTACCGCGAGGGAGGCGGTCAGGAGATCAACGAACGGGTCGAGGAACTTGCCGACGAACGGGACGTGACGATGGCACAAATCTCTCTCGCGTGGGTCCTTCATAAGGACTGGGTCGACGTGCCCATCGTCGGCACAACGAGCATCGAACATCTCGAAGACGCCGTCGAAGCGCTCGACATCTCCCTCAGCGATAGCGACGTCGAATATCTCGAGGAACCCTACGAACCGGTTCCCGTTTCCGGTCACGAGTAGCCTCCGGCCACGAGTATCGCCCCCACTATCCCCTCAATGACCGCTCTATGACTCGAAAGATCAGTGCCGTCCGGCACCGGCAGACTCCTCGTTTCACTCGCCAGGAACGGACGAATCGTTTCGGGGCCGCGGAACCTCGTGCAGTTTTCCCCGGGGTTGTACGCATGGACAGGAGGTGTCTCCGGTCCGTTACGTTTACCGTGGGTCGACTCACGAACGATCGAAACCGGGAAGAGTGAGGTGTGATACGGGCACGACGAGTATCATCTGGGCCTCTCTGCGGCCCGGTATAGTACTTCGAAACCGGTCCACATCGGCCATTCCGACCCGCTTCACTCCATGGACGTCCAGGACGAGGGCGCCCCATCGAACCCCCGCGTCCTGACCTCTCGTCCTCCTGACTCGGGAAGCCGGATTTCCACAACCCCGTCGAACAGTTGACTGATCGTGTTGACGGCCTGTTCGTCGTGTGACTGAGGATCGATGGCGAACAACCCGAGCCAGTCACGGGATTGGATTTGACTGGTGAACACGTGAAGGAACCGGAACACGCGCTGGAGGTCCACGTACATGAGGAGTGGAGAAATCGAATCGAAGGCGACCCTGAGCCTGGAGACACCGCTCGATTCCGCGGATTTCCCGATTTCGGAGAACTCGATCCCGATACCTGTGAGGTCACCAGGCGAACTCACCGTCCTGACGACGTCTTCGAATGACTGGGTTTGGCCCTGCGATCCGACACAGTCGATGACGCGGAAGAACGTCCGGGTGTCACCACCGATCGCTTCGTAGTCTTCGATAACTTCGGGGGCGGCGTCGCTGGTCGTCACAACCACGGCCCCGTCACCCCGGGACGATCCCGCCTCGAGGCTCCGGAGCAGAAGGTTCCGTTTCCCGGACATCGAGGGTCCGCTAACGAGGATATTCGTTCCTGGATCGACAGTGGCACGCACGTCGGGTGGCAACGTGTCATCCAGTTCGTAGCTCATATGTTCGTTGAACACCGGCATTGAGAGCCATCGCGTGTCCGTCTTTCGTAGGTGTACGTGGACAGCACATAAGTGTATGTGGATAGCGATTTTCCCCTCCCTCGCGACAGACAGTACCACGTCACTATTCCCATTAGTCCGCTCCCGATTCGAGGCCGGCGACGTCGTGGAAGGTGGCAATGTTCTCGTCCGATCCGGCGACGAAGAGGAGGTCTCCTGATTCAATTGTGAACGACGGGCCGAGTTCGGTATACACCTGGCCCTCCCGTTCGACGGCGACGACTGTACAACCGGTCTCTTTCCGAATCGCGGCCTCCGATACCGTCTGGCCCACGTACGCCGGTGCCTCGGTTCGGACCACGTCGATCTGCGTTTCGTAGGTTATGACCTCCTCGTCGAGGATGCTTTCCGCGAGCATACGACCCGCGACCGTCGACAATGCGAGAACGTAATCCGCCCCAGCATTGTACAGTTTCGACACCTGATTCGTATCGTCCGCCCGGCAGATGATTTCGACGTCGGAATTCAATTTTCTTGCGACAAGCGTTGCGAACACGGTATCGGGGTCGGAGGCCAGTGTGACGATGATGGCTCCTGCCTCGTCGATGTTCGCGGCTTCGAACGTCGAGGCGTCTCGAGCGTCTCCCACGACGTCTACTCCCGGCTTGTCCACCGCGTCGATTACAGTCGTTGATTGAACAGACATGGAAACACGCCGTTGAACCGTTCGACCGACGTCCCCGTACCCGGCGATTATCATGTGGCCGGTAGGGGCTTCGTCTCCGGGGCGGGTGAGGTCCTTCGCGGCCTCGAGTTGCGATTCCGTCCCGGAAACGAGAAGTACCATGTTTCGATTCAATTCGGTCGACGGATCCGGATTCGGGACGAATTCCCCGCCGATCCAGGCCCCGATCACGTTCGCGCCAGTTCGCTCCCGGATGTCGCTCTTTTCGAGTCGAACCCCTTCGAGTTCGCAGCCCGTCTGCAGGGGCAACTCGATGATTTCGAGGTCACCACCGATTGCGACCGTATCACCCAGACGTGTCGTCAATGTGCTCGTGACCTTATCGGCCAATCCGCGGCCGAGTAATCGACGTGGATGGAGGACATCGTCGACCCCGGCGAGGCGGATATACGGTGCGAGATCGTAATCGTCGACGAATGCCACAACTCGGACCGTATCACTGATCTCCCGGGCAGCCAGTGCGATATTCGCGTTCGTTTCGTCGCCGCGGTCAAGAACGACTGCCCGGGCATCGGGAACGGAGGCGGTTTCGAGCACTTTCGCTGACTCTCCGTCCCCGACCATGACCTCGTACCCCTCCTCGTACATCTCGCGTGCGGTTTCCCTCTCTTCCACGATGACCACGTACTCGACGTCTCGTGCCTCGAGTTCCTCGATGATCGCTCGTCCCCGTTCCGTGAATCCGCAGAGTACGACGTGTTCGGATCCCTCGAATTCGGTCTGGGGCCTGTACTGCATTCGTTGTTCGAGCCAGGGGACGACGAACAGGGGAAGCGTAAGGAAGATGAGAAAAATGCCGCTGAGTTGCATCACGATCATCAGTGCAAGCATTTCCGCCGACCGCCAGGGGGCATCCTCCCCGTACCCGGTCGTCGTGAACGTCTGGACGACGACCTGGACGGACTCGAGAAGCGATCGGGGCCGCCCCTCGAAGGCCGACATGCCGTAATCGTACGCTACGGTGAACACGACAAACACCCCGAGGATGAGGAGGACGTATCCCACAGCGCGTCGGCGAGTCCGCTCCATGCTCAGGGATTTCCTGTCCTCGATATATAAAGGATCGCACTACCGGAGCACATCCGGGCCAAGAGCCGGCTTGGTCTCACCGACCGACCGACCGTGTCCGAAAACGTATCCACCTGGAGACCATCGTCCCTCCATGCACGATCTCGACGAGACTGACCTCCAAATCCTTCGGATGCTGGTAGAAGACGCTCGGCGACCGTACCGGGAGATCGCCGACGACGTCGGCCTGTCCGCTCCCGCTGTCTCCGACCGCGTATCCCGCCTCGAGGAGCAGGGAGTCATCCGCCGATTCACGGCCGATCTTGACCGTTCGCAACTTCGGGAAGGGACCCCCATTCTCGTACGAGTCCGTGTCTCTCCCGATGAGGTCTCCTCACTAACGGAAATCGCGAGGGAAACGGAGGCAGTCGAACACGTGTACGTGACCGTTGACGGGACGGTACTCGTCCACGCCAACGCCCCACGCACCGTCAAATCCTGGTTGGATTCACTGCTCGAAGGCCTCCACGTCGAGGACGTAACCGTCGACCTCCTCAGCAAGGCCCACTGGACCCCGGCCGTTGGCGCAACAGACCTCGCCCTCGTGTGTGATGAATGCGGGAACACTGTGACGACCGAAGGGGTTACCGCTCGAATCGGTGGCGACATCAAACAGTTCTGCTGTCCGTCCTGTGAGTCCCAATATCGAGAACGATATCAGGAACTCGAGGCGGGAAGCGACTGACCTCGAAATCGGTTTCCCCTCCCTAGTTGTAACTCGATAGTAACCACAATGGCCCCATGTCAGATGGGAAAACCCACGGCCGCGATAGGACTCGATAGGAAAATAGATGGGCTCCATTACGGACGATAGAAAATAGATGGGCTCCATTACGAACTTTACTTTCGAAAGTTTCGGCTCACTCTCGTGCAATTTTCAAAGCCACAACCGGCATCAAATAGGATGCCCTAGTCGATAGCGATGAGAACAGCCCGATTGGACGTGACGGGAATGAGTTGTGCGAATTGTTCGGCCACCGTCCAGGACTCACTCGAGTCGCTCTCGGGCGTCGACACCGCCTCCGTGAACTACGCAACGGACGAGGCGTCCGTTGAATACGACCCGGAGAGGATCTCGCTTGGTGACATCGTCGAAGCCGTCGAGGACGCCGGGTACGGCGTGGTGACGGATTCGTACGCTGTCGCCGTGACGGACATGTCGTGTGCGAATTGCGCACAGACGATCGAAGACCGGTTGCTCGAGGTTCCCGGAGTCGTTTCCGTCGACGTCAATTACGCGACAGACGAGGCACAGGTCACGGTCAATCCGGTCGACGTGGACCGATCGGACATCTATTCCGCCATCGAAGACGCCGGATACTCGCCGGTGCGAGAGGACGATTCGGGTGATTCCGAAGAGGACAGTCGAGACGTCGCGAGAACCGAGGAAATCGAACGACAGCGTCGACTGACGCTATTCGGTGCGATCCTTTCGGCACCGTTCGTGCTCTTCCTCGCCGACACCTACCTCCTCGGCGGGACGGTGGTTCCCGAAACGATTTTCGGGATTCACGTCGGGTGGATAGAACTTCTCCTTGCAACCCCGGTCCAGGCCGTACTTGGGAGGCCGTTTTATAAAAACTCGTACACGGCACTCTGGCGCAACCGGACCGCGAATATGGACGTGTTGATCGCACTCGGATCGAGTACCGCCTACATCTACTCACTTGCCAGTCTCACAGGCCTCATCGCCGGCGGCCTGTACTTCGATACGGCGGCGTTCATCCTGGTCTTCATCACCCTCGGGAACTACCTCGAAGCCCGGTCGAAGGGCCAGGCGAGTGAGGCCCTCCGGACACTTCTCGAGATGGAAGCGGACGAGGCAACGGTGGTCCAGGCGGACGGATCGGAGAAATCAGTTCCCCTCGAGAAGGTCACCGAGGGTGACATTCTCAAAGTCAGACCCGGTGAAAAAATACCGACGGACGGCGTCGTGATCGACGGGCAAAGTGCCGTCGACGAATCGATGGTCACCGGCGAGTCAGTTCCCGTCGAAAAGAGCGAGGGCGACGAGGTCGTCGGTTCTACTATCAACGAGAACGGCCTCCTCCTCGTGAAGGCGACAAAGGTCGGAGAAGACACTGCCCTCCAGCAGATCGTGCGGACGGTGAAGGAGGCACAGTCCCGCCAGCCCGAGATCCAGAACCTCGCCGATCGAATCTCGGCGTACTTCGTCCCGGCGGTCATCCTCAACGCGCTTCTCTGGGGGACGATTTGGTATCTCTTCCCCGAGAGGTTGGCCGGGTTCGTTAGCGCACTCCCGCTCTGGGGGCTGGTCGCGGGCGGCCCCGTGGTCGCAGGCGGAACGGTCTCCGTCTTCGAGTTTGCTCTCGTCGTGTTCGCGAGTGCCGTGTTGATCGCCTGTCCCTGCGCCCTGGGACTGGCGACGCCCGCAGCCACGATGGTCGGGACGGCTATCGGTGCCCGGAACGGTGTCCTCTTCAAGGGCGGTGACGTCCTCGAACGGGCGAAAGACGTCGACACCGTGGTATTCGACAAAACCGGGACGCTCACCGAAGGGACGATGCGCCTCGACGACGTTATGCCTCTCGACGCAGGGGGGACACGGGCGGACGGTGGCTCGGCGGTCGACGGAGGTCAGATCCTCGAACCCGAAACATCCCAGATCGGGGAAGACGAACTCCTCTCCTTTGCAGCAAGTGCAGAATCCGGGAGCGAGCACCCGCTCGCCCGGGCAATTGTCGACGGAGCGGAAGAACGTGGAATTGACGTACGTGAACCAGATTCGTTCGAGAACGTTCCGGGTCATGGCATCCAGGCTGTCGTCTCCGGTCGGACGGTTCTCGTCGGAAATCGGAAACTGCTCGAGGACAACGACGTCGACCCCGAACCCGCCTCCGACGCGATGCACCAACTCGAGGAGGAGGGAAAGACCGCAATGCTCGTCGCCATCGACGGAGAACTCTCGGGCGTCCTCGCCACCTCTGATACGATCAAGACCGAAGCTGCCGAGGCCGTGTCGGACCTCCAGGAACGGGGCATGGACGTCATGATGATCACCGGCGACAACGAGCGCACCGCCAGGGCGGTCGCCGAACGGGTCGGTATCGATCCGTCGAACGTCCACGCGGAGGTCCTGCCTGACGAGAAGTCGAATACGGTCGAGGCCATTCAGGATGAGGGCCGACGGGCGATGATGGTCGGCGACGGTGTCAACGACGCCCCAGCCCTCGCGGTCGCGTACGTTGGCTGTGCCATTGGGAGCGGTACGGACGTGGCAATCGAGGCTGCGGACGTCACGTTGATGCGCGACGACCCGACGGACGTCCTCAAAGCGATCCGAATCTCGGAGGGGACACTGGCAAAGATCGAGCAAAACCTGTTCTGGGCACTTGGCTACAACGTTGCGATGATTCCACTGGCGTCCCTCGGGTTACTCCAGCCGGTTCTCGCAGCCGGCGCGATGGCGACGTCGAGCGTGAGCGTCCTGACGAACAGTCTCCTCTTCCGACGGTACTCACCGGATAGGGACTACCGGTTCCTGGATCGCTTCCGCCCGTAGGATTTCCAACCCGAAACGCCCTAAACCACCCGTCCCCAACCGGCGTTCATGTCGATTACGCTTTCCGTCCCGGAAATGACCTGCGAGGGATGCGAAGACATCATCGAGACTGCCGCATCTGAAGTCGACGGCGTCCAGTCGGCCGAAGCGGACAGACACGAGGGTACGGTATCGATCACCGGGGACGCCAATGTGAACGAGGTGATTCAGGCCCTTGATTTCGCCGGATACGAATCCTCCGTCGTTGAGGAGTCCGAGTCGGGGCAGGACGCCGCCGAGACGATGGCGTCGGAACCGGATGAGGATGAGACGGAATCGACCACGGATGATGACGATTCCGTCTCGTCCGGCGGTGACGAATCAGAAGCCGAGGAAGTGGAGGGTGAATCCGCCACGAACGGATCAGAGACGACACCGCCAAATCGTGACGAACCAGATTCGACTGCTTCGGAAACGAACGAACCAGATTCGACTGCTTCGGAAGCGGACGAGCAAGCGTCTCCTGGATCGGAGGAGGATCCTGCACCGGATAGTTCGGAGAGTGAGGAGTCAGTAGAAGGAGAATCGGAATCTGAGGAATCCGACGAAACCGACACCACGACCGACGAGTCGAACTCCTGATTGACGTCGGCCGATTAATTTGGCAGGAATCGATCTGACGGCGAAACCGGGAAGAGGGGGCTGAATCCGCCGATTACTGTAGTATTCGAATGTATCAACTGGTCGTTCCGCTATACTGCCAGATTTCACTGCGTGCGTGGGTTTTCACTCCAGTCCACTCGAAATCCTACCATTGTATAATGGGTGGTTACACAAAGTAATCTCATCACGTTACCGATACCAAGAGTATAAAGTCCCTCCCTTCTTTGGTCCACCTAGAATGGTCGTACCAGACAACCAGATCCGAGACCTGCCGCCGAGTGCGAAGCTCGTACTGAAAGTCCTGGAATACAACGGTGGCCTGACCCAGAAGGAAATCGTCAACAAGTCACGACTGTCCCAGCGGACCGTTCGGGACGCTCTCGAACGCCTTCAGGACAGAGGAATTGTCGATAAAAACATCTACGTACCGGACGCTCGCCAGAACCTCTACACGCTCTCCGTCGAAGAAGAGAGCGAGTCGGTCGAAGCCGAGATAGAACTCGACTAAATCGGATTTTCCGTGGGCATCGGTATCCCGGTGGTCGCGAGGTGGGGTAATTGACCCCCACGGTTGGTTTCGCAGACGTCCCGCATATACCCACTAATTACCCCCGTTTTTCGTCCTCGTGACCGACCGTCGAGAGACGCTGCTCTCGTCCGATCCCGGTCGTAACGAATACTGCACCATCTCGTCCGACGATCCGGGTATTCGACGAGCCGATTCCTCACGTCTGTTCTGGTAATCGACGGTCTCGATCGGTGTTCTGCCCATCGTGCCATCTGGTTCAATCGCCCGTCCGGTCTGTTACTGACCGAACCATGGAATCCGACCGGGTAACTCCCAGTCCCGACGGAGGCGAAGACGCGTCATTTAACTTCGCTGATTTCGAATACCGCCGCGTGGAATACGTGGCCTCGCGGCGGAGTAACCCGTTCGACATGAACCCGCCGTGCGTCGAATTCGTCCCTGGATACGGGGTTTCGACCGCAGACTTTCACGTCATTGGTGACCACCCTGGTCGACACGGGGGCGTCGAAACGGGAATCCCGTTCACCAGGTCCGAGTCGGGGAGGCAACTCCAGTCCGTCCTTGCCGAGGTGGGTCTGCTTCGATCGACGGGGGACGAACCGGTTCCAGCGAACCTCTACATGTCATACCTCTACCTCTGTGTCGATCCCGAGGATCCGACGCCGGCGGACTACCGGGAGATGGAACTGTTCTTCGACGCCGAGATGCGGGCCATCACGGCCCACGTTCTTCTCCCCGTCGGTAATAGAGCTATCGATTACGTTCTCGAACGGTACACGGCACGATCACCATCCTCGCTCGACGAGAATGCCATTCACGCGACCGAGATATCTGGAGGCGGATGGCTCGTCATTCCAGTTGCCGACCCGAGCACCTGGACCGAGTCCGATCGAGAAGCACTCGTCGCAACTCTCACGTCGGTCCTCGAACGGGATTATCGACGCGAGAGCGACCTCGGCAGGTTTTTCCACGACGACAGTCCCTACCTGGTCCGGTAGTGGAGTACCGATAGGCGCTATTCGGGTCGCCGACCGGATCAATCGGTATCGAAACCCGTCACGTTCGCGGGTTCGAGAACCGCTATATCAATTCTCGAGTACACGGGAGTATGAGTGAGTTGTTAATGGACTCGGTCGAAACGCTCCTGGAAACGGCCGGCGCGGATCCACACCCAGTCCTGGACGAGATGCAGTCCTATGGAGTGAGGCGTGGATTTCCGACGGTCGGTCCGGACGTCGGTCGATTTCTCTCGGTCCTGGTACGGATCGTCGACGCCACTCGCGTCTTCGAATTCGGGTCCGGATTCGGCTACTCGGCTGCCTGGTTCTCGCGGGGACTCGGGCCGGACAGCGAACTCCATCTCACCGATTACGACGAGGATGACCTCTCCCGGGCAGTCACGTACCTCGACCGAGCGGGATTCACCGGGACAGTACACGCAACACCGGGAGACGCAATCGAAACCTTTGAAGAGACCGAGGGGTCCTTCGACGTCGTCCTCCTCGATATCGAGAAAGATCGGTACCCTACGGCGTTCTCCAGGCTACAACATCGGATTCGGCCCGGCGGCGTACTCGTGGCCGACAACATGATGGGGGGACCCGTTACACCCGACTCAGTTCTCTCGGCACTCGATTCTCCATCGACAGTCGACGGAGCGAGTACGGGAATCGCCCGGTATATCGAAACTATCAGGGAGTCGAAGGACTATCGGACCTCATTTCTCCCACTCGGCGAAGGAATCGCAGTGAGCACCCGAACGGCTGGACCGTCTTCGTAATCGGCGTGAGGAACGGGTCTACGCACGATAATCTGGGGACTGCGTTCTCACCCGGCTGGCTTCGGAGAGGTAGTACCGGTATCCGTTGCTTCGGATTGTGTCGTCGCCGTGACGTGATATCCGATATAGCAGTATCGCAGCGTTTGGTTTGTAACATTATATACTGTGTATCAAACTCCGGAATACTGGGGCAACTAACTTCGAGAGTAATCAGAGTACATTCGTTGGGTCGGATTGGTAACCATTAGCACCGAACGGAATCACTCGTGTGTTCTGGGAAATTCGGTCCGTGGCATAACGTATTTGGAGGCTGCAACAGCACACGACGATGATGATTCTTATCGCATCGCCCTGATCGACGACCCACAGACAAGATGGTGGTAGCGGAAAAATTACGTCCGCCAAGCCGCAGACTGTTATCGATCGATGGTGGTTTCGAGTTCGTCGATTATCGACTCGTTGCCCACGAACAGTGGCGTTCGCTGGTGGAGTTTCGAGGGTTCGACCTCGAGAAGGGACTTGCTCCCGTCGGAAGATGCCCCGCCGGCAGCCTCGACCACGTATCCGATCGGAGCCCCCTCGAACTGTAACCGCAACTTGCCGGAGGGTCGTGACTGGAGTGCGGGGTACCCGAAGATTCCGCCGTACGTCAACACCTGGTTCACGTCCGCGATCATCGCCCCACCGTATCGAAGTTTGAGTCGGGTTTCGATCGACTCGACGAAGGACTCGAAGTCCGGGCGCCAGTCCGGCACTCGACCCCCGAACCCGTACACCGTCGGATCCTCCGGGATAGTGACCGTACCAACGTCACGTATCTCCCCGTCCTCGAGGACGTATTCAGTGACGTCTCCCTCCCGCGCGACGGTCATGGTCGTAATCGGTCCGTAAAGGACGAATCCGGCAGCAACCAGGTCACGGCCGGGAGCGGGGAACGAAGCATCGTAAATTCCGAGGACCGTTCCCATCGGGTTGTTGGATTTGAGATTCGATGACCCATCGAGCGGGTCGACGCTTACCGAGTAGCCGGATCCCGAATCTACCACCGATTCACGTTCTTCGCTCGCGTAGGCCCCGACCCCATCGATCGACGTCAGTCGGTCAGCGAGCAGTCGATCGGCGAAGACGTCGGCCTCGAGTTTCTGATCACCGGTAACGTTCTGGGCTCCCGTTGCCGTCCGTCGCCCCGGGAGGCCGGCCCGGATATCAGGAGCCGTCGCCGCGAGGACGTCGAATACTTCCTCCACTGTCATTGGACGTGCTCGAGCGCAGAATCCACCGTGGCGTCATCGTGGATGAGTGCCCCGAGGGCGTCGAGCATCTCGAGCGGGTTGTCTCGCTGCCAGACGTTTCTCCCGACAGCGAGGCCTGAGCCGCCCGCGTCGAGGACTGAACGAACGCTCTCGAGGAAGGACCGCTCGTCCGTCTTCGAGCCGCCGCTCATCACGACCTTCGTCGGCCCGGCGGCCTCGATAACCCACTCCATGGCCTCGGAACTGCCGGGATATTTCACCTTCGCCACGTCGGCACCCAGTTCGAGGGCGAGCCGGGAGCCATATGCGATGACGCCGTCTTTCGTATCGTTCTTGACGCCCTGGCCCCGTGGATAGGACCACATGACGACCGGGAGGTCGTGGTCCCTGGCAGCCTCCTGCACGTCTCTGAACTCCTCTGCCATTTCGATCTCGTTGTTCGAGCCGCCGTACAGCGTGAACCCGATTCCCGAGGCACCCATCTCGGCGGCGTAGTCGACCGACCAGTTCACGGCACTGTCGTACTCTCCCATCCAGAGGTTCGAGGTCCCATTGACCTTCGCCAATAGGTTCACGTCGTCCTCGTAGGAGGGATAGACGGCTTCAGCCACGCCTTTCTGGACGGCGATGGATGTGACGGCATCATGGGTCGCGATGTCGAAGACGGTCCGCGGGTCCATCGTCTCCGGGACCGGTTCGAAGTCGGTCGGGCCGTGTTCGAGTCCGTGATCGTACGCGAGAATAAGGACCTTCCCGTCGCGAGCAATCGGTGACGTGTCGAGCGACTTCATCTGTTCGTGCGTCGGTGAGGCGCCGTTAATAAGTTAACTAAATCGGCCCCGTCGACGGTTTTCGAGTGGGCGGTTCAGACGCGCTCGGACGCCAACTCACGCCACGCCGTTACCCGCCCGACGTCGAACCCGGTCGAATCGGCAACCCGTCCTGGATCACAGGTGGCGAGACTCCTGACGGACGTTATCCCGGCCTTCGAAAGCGCTTCCCCGATCCGCTCGTCGATCGTCTCGAGGGACGTCACCGGTTCCGGTGTACTCTGTTTTCGCCAGGTCGCTTCGTCTTCGATGTCGGTCCTGGCTTCCGAGAGCGTCGGCCAGTCCGCTTCCCGCCAGGCTGCCTCATCGTCCGTCTTCTCATCACCGGCTGTCGGTGGACTCGCGGTTTCACCGGCATCGGTTCCGTCACGTGCACTCGCCGCGATCCAGTCGCGTTCCCCGTCCTGTAATCCTCGTACCTGTTCGGCGCGGCGATCGAGGTCTTTTCCGCCCTCGAGTGACCACGGGAGGGAGTGTTCGCGTCTGATTTTCGCGGCAACCCCCGGATTCACGCCGATCGATACGAGTGTCGCGTGAGAAACCCGCCGCTCCCTGATTGCCTCCTGACCGAGGCCCGCCGATTCGAGGCGGTCTGCGGTGGCGGGGCCGACGTACTTCACGTCGGTCAGGTCCTCGACCGCCATCCCGATATCACCGCTTGGGTTCTCGATTTCGAGGTGCTTGAGTGTTTCCCGTTGCAACGAGCGACACTGGCCCCGATTTGGGTCATACACGAACATCCCAAGCGTCCAGTCCTCATGCTTTGGAATCCAGTCCGGCTACACGGCCAAAGCTAGCCCGTTGACCCCTCTTCCAATGTCAGGTGAACACTGGACCGCCAGTTGGATTAGGCCGTCAATTTCTCGGACCTGGATTGACGGTCCCGACCCTCGCTTTGCTGGAGGTAATTCGAGATGATGATCCATCCCTTCGGAGTCAACTGGACGTACCCCTCCGACCCGTTCACGAGTCCGCGCTTTTGCAAGAATTTGAGGACCTCGATCGACGACTCGGAACGACCGTTGAGCAGTGACTGTAGCGTGGCCTCGCCGTGCATCGAGTAGAGGACAGCAAGGGCCTTGGCTTCCGCCGTGGAAATCTCGATGTTGCTCAACTCCCTGAGGACCTTCGAGTACTCGAGACGCAGATATCGACCCAGGATGTTGTGTTTTCGTTCCTGCCCGATGGCCGTCTCGAAGACGATCGAACGCCCGTTTTTCACGTATGTCACTTCGATGACGTCCCGCGTCTCGCCCATCAACTCCTGCTCGTTCGTCGAGAAGTCGATGATGGAATCGATGTCGACGGCGAAGGGAACGTCGATTTCCTTGAACCCGACCCTTCGGTCGCCAACGTGGAGCGTTCCAATGGTAAATGCGCTGTTCGTCCGTCTGCCGCCGATTACGGTCGGATGGCGTACCGCTAGTTCCGTCCCGTTGAGGACGGTGCGATAGAGTGCGTTCCCGAACGAATCGATTTCCGGTTCACCGGACTCGAGGAAGAAGAAATCCTGCTCGCGGTCTGCCTCCGAAGCGGAGACTCTGACGCCGATGGTCAGGGTCTTCGCGTTGAATTCGCCGGCCACCGAAAGGGGTGGTTGCCCGAGGCGCACGTCGAATATGTCCTCGAGATCGACCTCCTTCACGAAGTCAGTCGTTTCGAACCGTATCGACGACGTATCGAGGGTTACGGTACACGTGTCGAACTGCCGGCGGGAGGATCCGTCGTAAATGACGTCGGTCGTGTATTCGGGATACGTTGGCATCGTCTTTCACTTCCTCACGGGATGATGGAGGCGAGGGGTTTGCTCGCCTGGAGGGACTCGTCCTCCGCCGGCGACGGTTTCGACGGAAGCCTTATTGTCGTCTCTGTCGCGTTCTCCGTCCGCTCGAACTCGATGTCCCCGTCCACGTTCTCGACGAGCCACTTCGCCACCCAGAGTTCCATCCCTTCTAAGTGTTCCATCTGAGTTTCCGCCCCCCGTCGGAGCGCGTTCATCGACTCCTCCGGAATGGGTCCTCCCGGATCCGTTATCCGGATCGACACCGACCCCTCGACGTCGGTTACGATCACCTCGACCGGCTCTGCGGCGTCGTGTCTTACCGAATACTCGAGTACTTCCCAGAGTGCGAGTTCGATGAAGTTGTCTCCGACGGCGTACACGTCCGGGGGAACGGACGTGTCAACCCTGGCATTCGGGTAGTTGCGCCTGAGGCCGTTCAACAACTCCTCGACGATCGACGAGATGTTCATGGGATGGCGCGAATTGCGGTCCTCGATGGTCTGCAAATTCCTGGCCATCTCGCTCAGGTCGACGATCGAACTCGCCTCCTGTCTGATCGTCCGGACCATGTCGACTCTCCCACCGTCGAGGTCGTCCTCCAGGAGTGACGCATAGCCCTGGACGACTGTCATCCCGTTTCTGATATTGTGACGAAGGACTCGTTGGAGTACCTGATTCCGGCCGTACAGTTGCTTCAGGTTCTCGTGCTCTTCCTCCAGGGCCTTCACCGACCCGAGGAGAGTTCCTACAACTCCACTCGTCCCGATGACGGTGACGAACAACCCGGGCGTTGCCCTGAAGGGGAAGAACGCGATGGCACTCACGACGATAACACCTGTTCCGAAGGCGATGCCGAGTGCTCCCCACTGGGCGACCAGGAGGACCCGCTCGTCCTCGAGTGGGCTCCGGCGGAGCCACAATCCGACACCGATCATCCCGAGGGTAAGAAGGACACCGAGAACCAGGAGGAGGAACTGACCGAGGGTCGAGAATCCGGCCGTAATCGCCTGCCAGAAGACGATCCCCGTGAAGATGAAGCCGACGATGATGATGTAATCTGCGCCGAGTTTCCGCTTCGAAACGGATCGATTCGGGCTCACGGCACGATCGCCCCCTGGTTGGTCTGAATCCCTGGAGATCGAATTCGGCCGTGCGTCAGTGAGATCAGATCCCCATCGAACAGGAATCCTTGGTTTCTTGATATTCTGGCTGCATGTCGGCACCATTCGACTATCTGGGTGCCTATACGACTGTCGAATTCGAGACGATACCGTATTGGACAGTCCAATCTGGTCCCCTTCCCGCGGTGCGTATCCTTCCCCGTCATTGGTCACCTGGCCGAGCAGTGTCGATTCCGGGTGGAACGAATCGCGATTTCCGTATAAATGTTTCTCGCTATTATCATATTTGATATCGGATGACGCTCGTGCCAACCTGATCGGACCACGTTCTCTGCGAGTCGCATCGGACCACATCTTCTGCGAATAACATCGGACCACTTTCTCTGCGAATCGCATCGGACCACATCTTCTGCGAATCGCATCTCTTCTCGTCTCGGATTGGTGAGGACAGATGGGTGAATTATCTAGCGTGTCGAATTGCCCGAATGGTGGACTGTCGAGCGCTTCCAATTGCGTTACTGATGAACTGTCGACGGTATCGAAGTGGATTTACCGAATATCCCCGAGCCGGGCCAACGTCGGGGCCAGGGCGGAGAGAAATGCCTCGGGGTGCTGGTAGTGCGGCAGCAGTTTCGCGTCCTCGATCGTGACGAGCCTCGTATCACCGCGCTCAGCGAGTTCTCGACCGTACGACAGCGGTGGGCGCTTCGCGGCCTCCCCCCACACGAGAGTCACCGGACTATCCACCTCGGGAAGGGCGGATTCGAGATCGACCGTCGCATTCAGGTATCCACTCAGGAACGACGCCGGGGCGTATCTGGCGTTTTCCTGGTGGCTGGTTCGCCACTGGTACTCGACGAGGGATTCGTCGATTGCGCCCGGGTCGGTGAATCCCTCTTTCCGATCGTAATACCGGAGGGATGGCCTCGAGACGAGAGCGTTGAAGAAGGCCGTTCCGAGGATCGGAGCCCGTAGTAATTCCCTGACAGATAGACGGCGCTTCGCAACCGTATCAGTCGGTGAGATCAACACGAGGTCCTCGACGTCGACCGTCTGGGCGGCGGCCGCGGCGTATCCACCCGTGAGGGAACTCGCTACGACGATCGGTGATTCCGTCACGTCCGAGAGGAAATCGGAGATGAGTCGTTCGTAAAGCGATCCCTCGTAGGCGATCGGCGGTCGATCGGACCGTCCGTATCCGAGTAGTTCGGGGGCGATCACGTGGTAGTCCTCGGCGATGGATTCGAAAATCTTCCTGAACTCTGCGGCCGTTCCCGCCGCGTGCACGCTGTGGAGCAGGACGACAGTCGGGTCCGTCGGATCTCCGGCCTCCGCGTAAGAGACGTCGAACCCCCGCCACTCGTAGGTTCGTTCCATACCGGAGAGTGGGGGTCCGAGTCGACCGGCCTGGAACCGGATAACGCGATTCGTCGTCGCCAGTCCAAGTACGACGGCGAGTGAGTAGGCGAGGAGTTTTCGAACTCGCATGCTACGAATACAATTCGCCAGCGGCTTAGCCGTTGTCCCGATGGGGCACCCCACGGATTCGAGAGCCAAAATACGTCGGGCCAGTCAGGAGAGTATTTTAACGTCCGCCGGATACGTCTCCCCATGCGAATCCGGAATGCCCAGCCGGAGGACGTCCCGGGGCTCACGGCGGTGGCCCGGAGTGCGCTTCGCTCCTGCTGTGAACACGCACTCGGTGCGTCTCGAATCGAATCGGTGACCGAGGACTGGTACTCGCGGGACAGGTTGTTCGAGATTGCCGAGGACGAGTCGGCGGAAATCCTCGTTGCGGAATCGGAGGAAACCATCGTCGCATTGGCAGATCTGGGGGTATCCACGGACGGTGACGTCGGCCTGATCCGGCGATTTCTCGTCGACCCCGATGTCCTCGAGTCGTCCGTCCCCTCGGAGTTACTCGCCGCGTCCGAGGAACACCTGTTCGACAGGGACGTGTTGCGGGTCGAAGTGTCACTTCTCGAACCGGAGGACGCACTCGTGGATATCTGCCTGGACAATGGATTCGTCGACGACGAGGAGGGAACGACGACGGTCGGTGAGACGGAACTCGGGGAACGCCGTCTCGTGAAGTTCACGCCCACGAACGACAGTCATTTAGTCGTCCCCAAGCCGACCGACGAGGGCACGTTCTACATCGCCTTCGACGAGGGACGCCGGGGTTCGAAGGGGGCGTTCTTCGCCGCCTATCGCGACGAACACCGGGACCACCGGTTCGGATTCTTCTGTGACAACTGCGAATCGATCCAGACGACGATGGATTCGATGGGCCGCGTCGCCTGCAGTTCGTGTGGAAACACGTCGAAGCCGACACAGTGGGACGCGACGAACCGGTGATTTCGGGGAGAAACCGTCGAATAGAACCGGGTCAGTGACTCTTCAGGCGTTCTGTCGTCTCGACGAGCGGGTGTCTGGCGTAGTCGACGACGTCGATGTCATCGAGACTCTCGAGGTCCTCGTTCTGGGCCGTACGGGCCATTCCGAGGTCGACCCGTCTCGGCAAGACGATGACGTACGCATCCATCTCCTCGATTCCGACCCGCTGGGCTGCCTTCACCCGATGGTGTCCGTCCGCCAGCAGGAGGTGGCCGTCGTTGTCGATAATGACGAGTGGTTCGGCCAACCCGCGTTCGAGTTCGTACTTCCGTCCTTCGAGTTCGTCGGCGTAGACCTTCCCCTGCGTTGGGGTGAGCGACGAAAGCGTAACCGTTCGACGCTCTTCGCTCGCTTCGACGCCGTGGATGGTCTCGAGTGTCCGTTTCAGTTTCCCGACTTTCTCCGGTGTCGCTCGTTCGATGTGACTCCGGATGACGTCGGCGTTCGTGATGATGCCGACGAGGTTTCCCGCATCGTCGACCACGGGTAGTTTGTGGATGCCGGACCGGAGGATGACTCTCGCCGCGTCGGTTACTTTCATGTCGGGATGCGCGACGATGAGGTCCTCGGTCATCACCTTGAAAATGGGTTCGTCCGGGTCCTCGAGGAGCAGGTCTCTCGACGATACGAATCCTTCGACCCGGCGACCGTCGGTGACCGGAAATCCGTCGTGCCCGTCCGCGTCGACGATTCGGTGTGTCACTTCGCCAACTGTCTCGTCAGGCGACACGGTGGCAACGTCTCTCGTCATGTACTCCTCGACTTTCGCTTTCCCCCCGTACTCGTCGAACGCCTGATCCATTACCGCCCCGTACGGGGTGGTGGTTGAAAAAGCCGCTGTCCACCGGCGTTCGGGTGAAACCGGACGGGAAACCAGTGTTTTCTTCGAATATCCAGTCGACCTCGCGAAAACCCACTGAGAGGAGAAAACCTGGTGCTTACCGTCACCCATCGATTCGGACAGCCTCACGATGTCGCATCCGAACGTGCTCCCGCATTTCTGGCCAGGGTATCCGCTCGCAAATCCCCACCCGAAACTCCCCTCCCAGAAACGA
>JBDGTL010000001.1:33085-48647 GCA_042216905.1 Halodesulfurarchaeum sp. | reverse complement strand
TGCCATTGATGAAAATCTCGGCTGCGATGAGGAGTGCGAAAAACGAGCCGATGAGGAGTGCGTACCGTTCTACGACCATACGAAGCGTTCCGCAACAAACACAGATAAACCGCAATATAATCCAACGAATGTCGAATTGTCGCGCGAAACGGGCTCCCTGGCCGATTCTCCCGTTCGGGCGGCAAATTCGAAATTACGTGGGCTAGGACGTCTGAAACGTCGGTATATTGGCTTCTCGGCGTTAGCGAGCCCTCTCCCGGTTGTCGTGACCGACGGTCGTCCCTTCGGAGTCGATATGCCAGAGAAGTGGAGTCAACGAACACTGAAGCAGGGAATGGTCCACCACGGTCAGTCCATCAATCAGTTCTGGGACCGATAGACCTCAGTCCGGACGGGATTCGATCACGACGTCGGCGTGGGGAGCCCCTTCTTTGACACTCGCGATATTCCGTTCGGCTCCCTGCTTCGAACTGAACCCCTCGCCGCAGGTCGCGATGATCTCCTCGTTCGAGGCCACGAGCCGCCACCGCCATTCGTCCGCACTGTCACGGAACAGTTCGAATCGGGGTTCGCTCGGCATACTGTATCGCCCTACTCGGGTACGCGAGAAGAGTGAACCGACGGTACTTGTCACTTCCTATAATATGTATTACTGGTTCGGATACCACGTCACAATCGTATTGGTCTCGTCCGCAACCCGTCGCCTTCGACGTCGATGTCGACTCGATTATCCGGTACCGTCACAGTTCGAGGGGAACATTTGAGGGTGTCGAACCCACTATTCGAGAAAACCCATGACCCGGAAGACGAAGCAGACGATTGCGGACGGGGTCGAGACGGCCATCCGGCAGCAATTCGACCTCGACTCGGACGCCGATATCGAGGTGGCCTACGAGCACAACCAGGGGGATTACGAACGAGTCCGGGCACGGTTGCCGTCCGTGCCCATCGAGTCCGGGACGAGATACGAACAGCCGGTCGAGGAGTGGACGATTCTCTTCGAAGTCCTGGAGTCCGATCCAGACGATTCATACCTGCTCAGAGTTCGAATCGATTGACCGGCGTCTCGATTCTTCCCCCATCAGGAACGAAATCCCCTCACCAGTGGAGGTCGGTAGAGAGATTGGAATATTGGTACGCGATGCCACCGTGAACGTGAGAACTGCTGGGATCGATTGTTCTGCTGGGATCGATTGTTTTGCTGGGCCCGATTGTTCTGCTGGGATCGATTGTTTCGACCAGGAATACACCAATAGAAGTAATTTCCCCCAGGGCACTCGGATTACACGGTCACCAGATCGATTTTCACAATTCCGTTTCCCGGTGGCCTGCAATCGCACGTCGATTCCGTTTCCCACCCGACGGCAATCTGTTTACCACCGAGACAGACTACTGTGGCGTCCAGAACCCGCCGCGGTTTTCGATTGCCTGGTCGTCCGTATCACGTTCTTCCTCGTCGGCTTCGGTGACCCTCCCTGGAGGCCCCTCGTACGTGAGGCCGGCTTCTTTCATCAACCGGCGACAACTCGGGAGAGAATATTCGACGTCGAATTCCTCACGGAGGAACTGCTGGGCGAGGTTCGACGTCCAGGCAGACCGGTCGAATCCGACGGTTTTCGGGGAGTCCTGGAGTGCCTCCTGGAATGCGGTGAGTTGGTCCTCGCGCAGTTTCCGGGGGCGACCGGATCGATGCTCGTCCGTGACCTGCTCCACGATATTGCCGTCTTCGAGGCGCTTCAGCCAGTTGTAGATAGTTTTTCGTTCGACACCGAACCAGTCGGCGAGTTCGGTCTGGCTTATGCCGTTCTTGTAGGCAATTCCGGTGATAATCCGCTGTGTGGGCCGGTTTCCGTCGATTCGAGAGAGGGCGTCCCGTAGTTGGTCCTGTGTGATCGAGTCCAAATGCTCCATCAATTGCGTGTCCGTGTATAGGTAACTAATTCTAACGGTATCGACACCCGTTGTCCTGGACGGGAGAGCCCGTGTCCGTTCTCCCCTGGCAATCACTACAATTCTTGTTTGAACCACCGTCACGTTTTGAACCGTATCGAACCTGGATGTATCCATGTCGCGGTCCTCCGCACGTCTCTCCGGTCGCTTCGAGTCGAAACCACCCTGGAGGGTACTCGTTCGCCAGGGGGTCGAGTCCGTCGCCTTCTGGCTCGCGATCGTCCTGACCGGGGGCTACCCGGTGCTCCTCCTGGCCCCAGGTGCACACCGTTTCGCCGACCTCGGATTCCTCCTCGTCGCTCACGTCACCACGCTCATTGTGGGCCACGGATATGGCTCGTCCAACCGATAATTCGACGACCGAGACCACCACGGGTACCCGCGGCCGACAACTGGACTGGTATCGAGGGTGACACCGGCACTGGTACCGGCGGCCGTTGTCTCCCTTCCCCCTGGTGGGAGGGTGACAATCGCCTCATTCACGCCAGGAAAACCACCATATTCGTCCAAACCACCATATTCGTCCAAAACACCATATTCGTCCAAAACACTATAATCGTCAAAAACACTATAATTGTCCAAAATACAATATTTGTCCAAACACTATTTTCTTCCAAAACACTATAATCGTCCAAACCACCATATCAGTCCAAACCATCATATTCGTGCCATTCTTATATAGTAACTCGACGCGTACCGTGAACGAGATGAGCGACAGTGACCTCGGGGATACCGGTGGCTACCGGGAACGAATCCATGGAGTCCTGGAACACTTCCCGCCACGCGAACGCTCCCTCGAAAACGGTGAACTTCGCATCACGCGGGCATTCCGTGGTCAGACCCTCGAGGCCGCAATCGACTACCTCGAGAATCTCGGCGGGACGCGAATCGGCGAGACGGAGGTCGAAGGTGACGGGTGGCGTGCGACGCTGCAGAAAGAACGGGTCCCCGTGGGGCCCTCCTACCGGTTGACCGAAGTGACGATCACGTGGAGTGGAGATGAGGAGGCGGTCGAGGAGGTCGTCGCCGGGTTCTGGCTGAAGGCGTTCAGGGCCCCCGGGTAGATCGACGGTGGCCGGCCAGGGTTCCTCACCGTTGTCAAGACCTATTTACGTCCGGTCCAGGTAACCACGTATGCACCTCTGTTTGATCGTCGAAACGGCCGACCACGAGCAGGTCTGGAACGGGTTTCGCCTCGCCAACACGGCACTCGACGGCGGCCATCGGGTCTCTGCGTTCCTGCTCGGTGAGGCGGTGACCGCTCCGGATCTCGAGGCGAAATCGGACGTTAACCCCCACGGGGTCCTCGTACAATTTCGACGAAACGGTGGTGAACTCCTCGCCTGTGGGACGTGCATGGACTCCCGCGATCTGGAACCCACCGAGTTGCGACCGGAAGCGGGAATGAGCGATCTTCTCGAGTTGATCGAGTCCGCCGACGAAACGATCACCATCGGGTGAGACGTCGGGGACCACGCAGGGTCGTCGACGTCCGTCTGGGGGTTGGATATCACGACAGCCGCTGGAATCGACCGCGGATATGCCTCGAGGATCCATTATTACTGGTACGAAAATCGATGTCCCGACGAGCCAATTGCCGACAGCTCGACTGTCGGTGTTTCGATTGGCCCCGGACCGATGAACCGAATCTCGACCGTTTGAGACCCAGTTCGATTTTTCGTCAGTATTAACTACTTTGAAACAAAGTGTGTGCCGATGAGTAGCACACAGGAGCCGGCCGGACGAAGCGCACCGTTCGAGGTCACAGAACGTGCAGCGACCGCGGCCCGTACCGTCCTCGAAGAGGAAGGATTCGATCCAGAGGAGGCGAGCCTTCGGGTCATCGCCAGAAAGAAAGACTGTGAATGCGGCGACCTCGCCTTTGGACTGCAGGTGGCCGAACACCCGAAACCGTCCGATCACACCCTCGAACGTGACGGCCTCAGCGTGGTCGTCGACGAACGGAGTACGCCCCATCTCCAGGGAGTCACGCTCGATTACATCGACGATTTCCGTGGAGAAGGGTTCACGATTCACTCCCCGGAGTCCGGCGGCGGATGTGGCTGTGGTCACTCCCACTGATTGGGGAGATAGTGGACCCACGTCCCGATAGCACAGGGCGTGATGGCAACTGCGGTCGTCTCTTCTCGGGACACCCTCGGACAGTCGGGGACTCCATTACCGGTGGAAAACGTAGATGGTGGACCAATCCATCGCCGGACGGGTGAGGACACTCACGCCACCGGTCAGTAGGGGACAATCACTCCACCCGTCGAAGGCCGGTTTAACGAGGAGGATGCCTCGTGGGCGGAAATGTACGGGTAACAATATTTAGATTGAATCGAAACCACCGACATTCTGGAGAAATACGGTCTCTTAAGTGGTTTCGTCACGTTGGCTCGGACGATGTCCGACGCCCGGAGGACGTTCCGTAAAGCCTCGTGGGTCAACGTCATTTCGAACGTCCTGAAAATCGTCGTGGAGGGAGCGCTCGGACTGTACTCCGGGAGCATTGCGCTCATGGCGGACGCGGCCCACTCCCTCGCGGACCTCCTCGCCAGCGGTGTGGTGCTGATCTGGGGACAGTCAGTCTACGACGATCCGGATGACGCCCACCCCCACGGGCATAATCGGTTCGAACCCCTCGCGGGGCTATTCGTGGGGGGAGTGCTCGTCGTCCTGGGACTGCTCCTTCTCTACGATGCGGCAACCGCTTTGCTTCACGGGCCAACCGCGACGTACAGCAACCTCCTCGTTTTTGGACTCGCGTTCGCGCTGGTCGACCGGTACGGGTGTTACTGGTACACGAGGCTCCTGAATCGCGAGGTGAATTCGGCCAGCCTCCGGGCACTGGCCGCGGACAGTCTCAACGACATCTATACGACGGTCGCCGCGCTGGTCGGCGTGGCCGGAATGGCGCTTGGGTACCCGATCCTGGACCCCATCGCCGGCGGTGCGGTAAGCCTCCTGGTCATCTCCATGGGAATAACCGTCTCCAGGGAGAACGTCCAGTACCTCTCTGACACGGCTCCTCCAGCGGAGAAACAGGAGCGAATCAAGGACCGGATCCTCGACCATCCCGACGTGCAGGGGGTCCACGACTTCGTCGCCTATTACTCGGGGACCGGGATCGAGGTCGAATTCCACGCAGAGGTCGCGGGGACGTACTCCGTCCTCGACGCACACGATATCGAGGCGGACCTCCAGAAGCAGGTACAGGATCTCGAGGCTGTGACAGACGTCCACGTGCACCTGGATCCGGCCGGACTCGACGAGTGGAAGAACGCGGAAATCGAGTCGGCCTGAGGGATCTCGACCCGGCCGTTCGAATGAACTTCTCACGCTATCCCCCCCGTTCGGAAACCTGAAACCTGCCCGTCAAAAGAGAACCTCCGAATCGAAGCGAGGAGCGAGACCTCACTCTCTTGAGGTCTACGATGGACTCGACTCGATCGCGGGTTTGAACCCGTCCCGGTACGTCGGGTACTGAAACTCGTATCCCATCGTCCTGAGTTTTGCCGACGAACACCGTTTGTTCGCCCGGAGGCGGTGTGCCGCCGCCTCGTCGAGGTCCCGTTCTGCTATCGTTTCACGCGGGGTCTGGACCGTCGGTGGGTCAGTTCCGTGTTCCCTGGCAAGCCACCGGACAAGTTCGGTTTTCTCGACGGGTTCCTCGTCGACGGCGATGACGATTTCGCCACCCCCGCGACCGGTTTCGAGCAGGAACTCGATCGCCCCGGCGGCGTCCGCACGATGAGTGAGATTGAGGACACCCTCGGTGACCGGTGATTCGAGATAGCGGTCCAGTCGATACCGACCGGGGCCGTAGAGTCCGCCGAACCGGACGACGGTTCCAGACATCCCGACAGAAGCCGTCCGGTCCAGTGCGAGGGCTTCGGCGTCGAGGAGGAGTTGCTGTCGCTCGGTTGTGGGTTCGATCGGTGTCGATTCGTCGACCCACTCCCCGTCGAAATCACCGTAGACCCCGGTACTCGAGGTGTACACGAGCCGGTCCGGGACCGAATCGCGGGCGCCGAAGTGATCGACGACCGTCCGCATCCCGTCGACGTAGACGGACCGTGCCGCATCCGTCCCTCGACCCGCGCTAGCGGCAAACACGAGAACGTCGACGTCCGGAATGCCCGAAAGCGAGTCCGAGTCGGTCAGGTCAGCCTGGACCGCCTTGAAACCAGCGTCGTCTATGGCGGACAGTCCCTCCGACGAGCGCCTGATTCCGTACACCGAGTGTGAGCCACTGAGTCGTCGTCCGAGTTCCAGGCCGACGTAGCCACAGCCCAGGATTGCAACCTCCATACGCCAAACGACGACGTCGAGACGGATAACAATCGACGGTCGAAACCGGTGGGCGGTGGACGTGGGGCAGATATGGAACGTCTATCGTGCGGCACACGACAGTACAACATACGAAAATACAAATATTGTATAATTTGGCACATTTCGGTAGGCGGTCGATGTATACCTCCTATCCGAAAACACACCGACAGCCGACATCACGTCAGCCACTGTCGTCGCCTGAACCAGATTCGCTCTGTTCGATCACCGATTCGACGGTCCCCAGTATCGACTCCGATTGGATCACCTGTCCACGGTCCGCGAGTTCGCGATAGAGCCGTGCCGCCTCGGCCCCCGCGTAGTTCCGCTTCTCGAACGGTCGCTCCTCGACGAGCACCACCGAGTCGGCCCGGGCGGCGGCCCGCAAGTTCGCGACGTTACCGGAGCCTACCTCGACGTCTGCGACGACCGTCGCAGCGGCCTCCTCGACGCGATCGAGAACTGCCTCGTAATCGGCGTCGTCCATCGACTCGTAGGGGTCGAGGGTCACGGCGTCGATGCCGAGGAGCCGAGCCGTCTCCAGGTCGGCGTCTCCCTCGTTCAGCGCCCCGGTCGAGACGTCGTATCCGGCCGCAGAAAGGAGATAGAGGAGCCGTGCGGCGGTCCCGCCCCCACCGACGACGTGAACGCGGGGTCCAGTCGACTCAGTCCGCCCCTCGGGCAGTGCCATCACGTAAACCGAACCAGTCACCGGGTGCCGGGTCACCACCGCGTCCGTATCGAACGCGGATTCGAGGTTCGACTCCGAGAGAACCGATTCAGGCGTTCCGGACGCGAGTCGTCGCCCGTCCCCGAGCAACAGGAGGCTATCACAGTAGTGCGCGGCGAGGTTGAGGTCGTGAATCGGTGCGAGGACGGTCTTGTCCCGTTCGTCGACCAGTTCGCGGATTAATTCGAGTGTCCTGACCTGGTGATTGATGTCGAGACTCGCGGTCGGTTCGTCGAGGAGGAGTACCGGGGTGTCCTGTGCCAGGGCGCGGGCGAGGAGAACCCGCTGGCGCTCGCCCCCGCTCACCTCGTCGATGGACCGGTCGGCGAACCTGGCAACGTCGACTTGCTCCATCGCCTCCCGGACCGGCGAATCGTCGGCCGTTCCCGGCAATTCGAACCGCCGACGATAGGGTGTTCGACCCATTGCCACGACCGTTTCCACGGTGAAATCGAAGGCGATACTCGTCTGCTGTGGAACGACGGCAACGAGTCGGCTTGTCTCCTTCGAGGAAAGCGAACGCACGTCCCGACCAGCGACCGTCACCTGTCCGGAATCCGGTCGGAGGACACCGCTTATGGTCCGGAGTAGCGTCGTCTTGCCCGCCCCGTTCGGCCCGAGGATTCCGACGAACGTCCCCGCCTCGGCAGTAACACTGACCCCATCGAGTGCAGTCACCGACCCGAGCCTCACTGTCACGTCCCGTACTGAAACGACCGGGTCAGGGGTACCAGTCCCGCCGGACCGGGCGGCTTGTGGCGGGGAGGAATGAGATGTGGGTCCGTTCACAGGCGGTGCACCTCCCGCCGTCTGAGAAGGAAGAGGAAGAAGGGGGCGCCGAGTGCTGCTGTGACGATTCCGACCGGAATCTCCGCCACACCGGCCCTCGCCACCGTATCAGCCGCCACCAGGAAGGCGGCACCGGCGATTGCACTCGTCGGAAGGAGGATTCGGTGGTCGGGGCCGACGAGGAGCCGCATGACGTGTGGGACGATGAGACCCACGAACCCGATGACGCCGGACACCGCCACGGCACCGGCGGTAATGAGGCTCGAGACGCCGAGGAGTATTCGTTTCGTTCGTTCGACCTCGATACCGAGCGTGGCCGCGTCCTCCTCCCCGAGGAGGAGGACGTTCAGGTCACGGCTGAAGTAGACGAGAACGAAGAAAAGCGGTGGGACCACGATTCCGGCGAACGCGGCCTCCTCCCAGGTCGCGTTGTGGAGGTGCCCCATCAGCCAGAAGACTGCACGGGTCAGACTCTGGCCGCTTTGGACGAGGAGATATGAGATCACCGCACCGAGGAACGTCTGGACGGCCACGCCGGCGAGCAGCAGGGTGGCAACGGGGGTCCGCCCGTTCTCGGTTGCGAGGAGATAGACGCCGAAGGCGGAGATGAGACCGGTCGAGAACGCGGCCGGACGGAGCCCGATCGGGATCGGCAACGTGATGGCCATGACCGCACCGACGGCGGCACCGGACGAGACGCCGATGATCGACGGGTCCGCCATGGGGTTCCGGAAGAATCCCTGCATCACTGCACCGGCCGTGGCCAGTGCACACCCCACGAGCGCCCCGAGCACGATCCGCGGCAGCCTGATAGCACGAACGATCGTTCGACTCGTCTGTGGGACGTCGAACTGGACGAGTGGGTCGAAGCCGACGCTGGCGACGGGGAGACCGAGGAAGCCGGTTCCCGATGAGACCGAGATCGAGGTCGGAACGACGACCGTCCCCAGGAGGATCTTCGCCGTCGTCACGGGCGGTATCGAAACCGGTCCGATCCCGGCGCTTATGACGACCGAGACCCCGAGGAGAAGGCTCAACGCGGCACACCACGTCAGGATTCTGGCCGCGAGACCCATCGGGATGTAACCACACTTGTATTAGGTAAATATTTATTGAATTAGCCGGTACCTCCGACGGATAGAATGGGATTGTTGGCCACGGTCGCAATCGGCTTCGCTCTGCTTCTCGACTGGACGGTGGGCGAGTGGCCCGAACGCGTCCACCCTGTTGCCGTGTTCGGAGATGCGGTGTCGCGATTCGATCGGTCCTGGTCACACCCCAGGGGAGTCGGCCTGCTCCTCTCGACCCTCCCACCGCTTTCCGCAGCGGTTGGGGCCTGGGCCTTCGTCCGTGGCGGAATGGTGCTCCATCCGGCCATGGGGACCGCGGCGGCGGGCATCGTCCTGTTCACCGGAAGCAGTCTCTCCGAACTCCTCATCGTCACAAGAGACGTCGTGGAACTGGCAGAACGAGATCTGGAGGAAGCCAGAGGTGCTGTCACGGCCCTCGTGGGTCGGGATACGAGCACGTTGGGGGCCGGGGCTGTAAGGAGCGCAGCGCTCGAAAGCGCCGCGGAGAACCTGGCCGACGGACTCGTCGGCCCACTCGTCGCCTTCGTTCTCGGTGCTCAGGTGTCCCTCGCCGTCGGGGCCGGCGCAGCGGCTTTCCTCAAGGCGGTGAATACGCTTGATTCGATGGTCGGGTACCCATCGAAATCCCACGGGACCGCGAGCGCCCGTCTCGACGACGTCCTGATGTGGGGTCCAGCACGGGTGAGTGCCGGCCTGGTGGCCATCGTGGGTGGTCGGCCATCGGCACTTTTCGAGGCGAGCGTATTGGGTCGAGACGTTCCCTCACCCAACTCCGGATGGCCGATGGGAGCGATGGCAGCAGTCCTCGACGTCGAACTCCAGAAACCGGGCGTGTACACACTGAATAGGGATGGGGGCTTCCCGTCGTCCGCGACAGCGAGGGACGGGATCGACATCGTCGAACGGGCCGGACTCGCCGCATTTGGTCTCGCTGGGGTGATCGCCTGGTGGTGAGTGCCCTCCGTGGGGCGCTCGGGTTCCTCACGCGAATACCGGTCGGAACTGACGAACGAGCCTTCGAGGCGTTTGCCGAAAGGCCAGTTTCGATGCCCCTCGTCGGATACGTGATAGGAGGCTTCCTGGTGATCCCGTTCCTCCTTCCCGTTCCGTCGGTCACCAGTGCCCTTCTCTACCTGATCGGGGTCTATGTCCTCACGGGGATCACCCACGTCGACGGCGTGGCAGATCTGGGTGACGCCCTCGTCGTTCACGGAGACCGATTTCGCCGCCGTGAGGTCATGAAAGATACGACACTCGGGACAGGTGGTACCCTCCTCGTCTCGCTCGTCGTGTTTGGACTGGGTGCGGGCGGTTTCGGCCTCGCTTCGCTCTCCGAGGCGGCAGTCGTCCTCGTTGTCAGTGCAGAAGTCGGGGCAAAGGCAGCGATGGCCGTCCTCGTCGCCGCCGGAGGTGTCTCCCACCGGGGACTGGGTTCGAGAATCGCTACCAGTCCCAGTTCGCGTGCGCTCGTGCCAATCGTCCTCGTTACAGCCCCGGCGGCGCTGCTCGGCTGGCCATCGATCGGGGCGAGCGCAGCCGCCGTTTCCGCGTCTCTCCTCTCCGGCGGACTGACGTGGTACTGGGCACGGACACGATTGGGCGGAATCAGTGGAGACGTCCTCGGGGCGACGAACGAAATCGGACGCGTCGCTGCCCTCCACGTGGGGGTGATCGCATGGACGCTCTCGTAATGTGTGGCGGCCGGGGGACGCGATTGGCCGAACCGGTGGAAAAACCGCTTTTCGAGATCTGTCACACACCCATGCTACAGCACGTCCTTCTGGCACTCGCTGGAAGCCGGGTCGAATCGATCGTCGGCGTCGGTTCCCCACACACGCCAGCCACGACAGCGGCGTGGGGGGATATCGTATCGACCGTTGCCCCGGACCGGCAAACCCGGTTCGTCGTCGCCGGAGGGGACGGATACGTTTCGGACCTGGATGAGGCACTTGAAACAGTCGACCGCCCGGTGGTGACCGTCGCTTCGGACCTGCCGCTGCTGGAGTCCGAACGGATCGATCGAGTGATTGGGACGCATGGACGCGGCTCTACGACCGTGATGGTCCCGCTCGAACGGAAGCGGGAATTGGGTGTCACCATCGACCGACCCACCCAGGCGGGGTCGTCGCTCGTTCCCGCCGGCCTCAACGTGGTGGGAGTTGGTAAAGCTGAGAATCGGTACGTCTCGAGACACGTCGGGTTCGCGGTGAACGTCAATCGAACCAGGGACGCACGAATCGCGGAGGCGATCGAATGCAACTCGTCCTAGTCGTGGGAACGACCGAGACCGCCCGCATCGACGGAATCAGTGCCGCGGGTGTCGACCCCGAGGCAATGAGATACACGCCCACCGCCGACGCGGAAATCGTCGTGGCGGGAGAACCCGTCACCGCCCCGACCGTCCCGGTCAGCCCGACGGGGTGTCCGACGCCTGCCCTGGTAACGAGGGCCGTCAGGGACCTCGTCGAGTTTGACGTGGAAATCGTCACTGCCGGGGTACAGGCCGAACCTGGGATTCCACATCGATCGATGGAGGTTCCCCCTGGCGGTGACGTCCGGGATGCCGATCCCGTCCCCGACGCCGAGACACTCGTGGAATCAGGCCGAGCACTCGGGCGCAGTCGAAATGGTGATACTCCCGTCGTCCTCGGAGAGAGCATCCCCGGAGGGACGACCACGGCGCTTGGCACCGTCGAGGCCCTCGGCGAACGCCTGGAGGTCTCCTCCTCGCTTCCCGAGAACCCGGTGCAGAAGAAGCGCGGTGTGATCGAACAGGGACTGCGGGCGTCGGGTCTCGAACCGGGCGACGCGTCCGGCGATCCCGTGACAGCAGTGAAACGAATGGGCGATCCAGTGCTCGGAACCCTGTGTGGGCTTGCAGCGGGCGCATTGCAAACCGACACGGAGGTGATTCTCGGCGGGGGCACCCAGATGCTCGCCGTCGTCGCGCTCCTCCGGCACGCCGGAATCGAGGGGCCCGTGACGGTGGCGACCACCGCCTTCGTCGCAAACGACGAGACCGTCGACCTTCATGGGGCAGCGACGACACTCGGGGTCGACCTCCTCGTCACGGATCCGGGATTTGACCACGGAGATCACGTGGCCCTCGAGCGATACGAGGCGGGGGAGGCGAAGGAGGGAGTCGGGATGGGCGGCGTCCTCGCCATGGCCGACCGTGCGGGATACGAAATGGAACAGGTCAGGAATCGAATCGTCGAGCGATACGAGGCGTCAATCGGCACGCATGGACCCTGAATCACTCCAATCCGTCAGTCGCGTAGAACACGGTGGCACCACGGAGTCGGACGTCCTCGACTTCAGTGCGAACGTCAACCCCGAAACCCCCGACGGGGTCGAGTCCGTCTATACGGGGGCCCTCGAGAACGCCCGACGGTATCCGGCCGAACCACCGGGGGCCTTTATCACTGTCGCCGCAGAGTACGTCGACGTCGACCCGGAATCGATCGTCCCGACGCCCGGCGGGCTTGCGGCGCTCCGCCTCGCGATCGAGACGACCATCGGACCGGACGATACTGTGCTCGTGCCGGCGCCGTCCTTCGGCGAATACGAGCGGGAAATCCGACTCCAGGGGGCAGAGCCGGTGGTCGTCCCCTACGACGACCTCCTCCGGACCGACCCGGCTGGTGTGGACCTCGTCGTCGTCTGCAATCCGAACAACCCGACTGGAGACGCCTACGACCGGTCGGCACTCCTCGAATTCGCGAATCGGTGTCGTCAGGACGGTACGACCCTTCTCGTGGACGAGGCGTTTCTGGGATTTACCGAACAGCCCTCTCTCGCGGGTACACCGGGGACGATCGTCGTGCGATCGCTCACCAAACTCTTCGGCCTGCCCGGATTGCGAGCGGGTTTCGCAGTGGCGACGGGAAAGCACGGCGTCTCGCTCGAGACCGCACGACGCCCCTGGAACGTCGGGACACCGGCCCTGGAAACCGGTGCGTACTGCATGCGGCAGGAAGACTTCATCGAGCGGACCCGGACCCGAGTGGCCGCCGAACGCGAGCGGCTACAGGAGGGCCTTGCGTCGGATTTCGAGGTCCACCCGTCCGATTCACCGTTCCTGCTTCTCGACGTCGGAGACCGACGGGTCGATGAGGTCCTGAACCGGGCCAGGGAGGAGGGGGTGGTGTTGCGCGACGCCCGAACCTTCCGGGGACTGGACTCGCACGTCCGGGTCGCAGTGAAGGGGCCTGTAGCAAACGACCAATTACTCGAGGTACTCGGGGACGATACGGGGGTGTCACCGTGACGTTTTCGACCTCGATTTCAGGGGGCGTCCTGGCCCTGAGCCGGGAGCAGACACGGTGGCTCTCCACCGGGCACGACGGCGGATACTCCACTGCGGAGTCGGCCTACAACGTCTCGGTTCCCGAGTCCTTCGAGCGGACGGATTTGCAGTCCTACCGAAAAGAGCGACTCACCGAGGCCGGGTTCGAGGTCGAGGGTCCCACGCTTTTCACAGGGGTCGATATGCGCCACGCACGAGGCGCCAGAACCGACCCCGTTCTCGCGGTCGCCACCGTCGGACTCTCGAACCCGGCAGCACTCCCAGTCGCCTCGATTGATCACGTCGAAACCACCGAAGACGAACGGGACAGACTAACAGTATCGGACGCCCAACAAGAAGACGGTGAGGAACGAAAGGCGTCGGATCCTCACCCCGGGACGGTGAACGTCCTCCTGGGGACGACAGAACCGCTGTCCGATGGGGGTCTCGCGGGCCTTCTCGGGACCGTCGTCGAGGCGAAGACGGCCACCCTCCTTGGCCTAAGTGGCTTTCCGGGAACGACGACGGACGCCGTCGTGGTCGGGTGTCCCGTGATGGGGGCGGGATCGGCATTTGCCGGGAGTGCGACCCGTCTCGGATCGGCGGCGAGGGCTGCGGTTCGTGACGCGATCCGGGCCAGTTTCGAGTCCCGCTACCACGATCGGGAGGTGCCCGAGACCGTCGAGGACGCGGAATACGGGGTGTCGACCGATCGAATGACTGCGGTGTTCGATCCATGACTGACGGAGTCGATACAGGGGTTCACGTCGGAGAACCGAACGCGTCCACGCCCACCCTCCTGGTCTCCGGGACCGCGAGTCACGTGGGAAAAAGCACTATCGTCACCGGGCTATGTCGACTCCTGGCCGACCGGGGAATCTCCGTCGCGCCGTTCAAGGCCCAGAACATGAGCAACAACGCCCACGTGGCCGTGACCCCCGACGGGGACTGGGGCGAAATCGGCGTCTCCCAGTACGTGCAATCGAGGGCCGCCTCCCGCCTGCCGAGTACCGACGTGAACCCGGTGCTGTTGAAACCCCGGGGGGACGGCGAAAGTCAACTCGTTCTCTCCGGGACGGCAGTCGAGACCGTCGAGTCCGACCAGTATTATACTGCGTCGTGGGAGCGGGCGACATCCACCGCACGGGCAGCCTATACCCGGCTCGCGAGCGACCACGACATCGTCGTCGCGGAGGGCGCTGGAAGTATCGCGGAGATCAACCTCCAGGACCGGGACCTGGCCAACGTGGAAACCGCCAGGTTCGCCGACGCGGCTATCGTCCTCGTCGCCGACATCGATCGAGGCGGGGCCTTTGCCAGTCTCTACGGGACCCTCGAACTCGTTCCGCCGGACCTGCGAGACCGTGTCGTCGGGGTGGTCATCAACAAGTTTCGCGGCGATCGATCGATACTCGAACCGGGAATCGAGGAGATCGAGGCCCGGACCGGCGTCCCGGTCATCGGGGTCCTCCCACACCGTGATCCAGGCCTGCCGGCGGAGGACAGTGTTTCCCTCCCGTCGGGGTCCGACCGAGCGACCGTGGGCGCCGATTCCGGGATTCCGGAGGACGAAACCGTGACCATCGGCGTTCCCCGGCTCCCGCACCTCTCGAACGCGACCGACCTCGATCCCCTGGCCCGGGTACCCGGGGTTGAAATCTCGATTCGACCCCCTGGCGACCCGGTTTCGGACCTGGACGCCGTCATCATCCCCGGAACGAAAAACACGGTCGACGACCTCCTCACCCTTCGGTCCGCCGGCTTCCATGCGGAAATCGAGAAGTTCGACGGGCCGATCGTGGGTATCTGTGGTGGCTACCAGATGCTCGGGAAGCGGATCGAGAACGCCGACCGCGAGGGAACCGCTGACCGTTCCCGGGTCGAAGGGTTCGGACTGCTACCAGTCCTCACCCGGTTCGAGGGGGAGAAACGGGTGTGCCGAACGACAGTCACCGTCGAGGGAACGGGCCCGATCGACGGGGCGTCCGGCCGGGCGAGCGGATACGAGATCCACGTGGGCGAAACGACGAACCCCGCCTCCCTCCCACGCCCACTCGGGCCCCAGAGCGTTGGGACGGATTCGATCCTCGGGACGTACCTCCACGGCCTCTTCGAGAATCGGTCCGTCCGGCGGGCCTTCGTCGAGACTGTCTACCGGCGAGCGGGCCGACCGGAACCGTACCGAAACGATGGGCTGGGACCTGCCGCTGAGCGGGGGGTCGAGGAAGCGATCGACGCGGCGGCCGCGCTCGTGTCCCGGATCGACTGGTCTGTCGTTCCGGGCCTTCCCCCGATTGCCGAGCGCCAGTTTCCACCCGAACACCTGGAACGCTGAGAGACAGTGACTGACTCACTGGAGCTCTGAAAGACAGTGACTGACTC
>JBDGTL010000001.1:31738-32985 GCA_042216905.1 Halodesulfurarchaeum sp. | reverse complement strand
AGACAGTGACTGACTCACTGGAGCTCTGAAAGACAGTGACTGACTCGCGGGAGAATCCCGACGAACGCGATCGGGCGTGGGCAGTACGTGATTCGTAATATTGAATTCTCGGCCTGTCCAGGTGTGCACATGGTCGATACCATCGAGCGGCTCTACGTGCACGAATCGGTCGAGAACGTCGTCCCGCAGCAGGCGTTCCTCGAAGCGTTCGACGACGTGGACGTGGAGAACGAACTGGTCGGCGACGGCGAGGAGTACACCACGGGCGACGCAGTCGCGACCTACGTCCCTCGGCCCGAATTTCTTTCCGCGAGCTGGGTCCACTGTATCCGGGCGGGGTACGACGAGTTCGACACGGAAGCATACAAGGAGGCCGGCGTCCCGCTGACCAATAGCAGCGGGATACACGGGGCGACCGTGGGTGAACTCGCAATCGGGTACATGCTCTCCCAGGCGAGGTTGCTCCACATCTACCGCGATCACCAGTACGAGAACGACTGGTACCGACCGGAGTACGACCGACCGTTCACGATCGAGAACGAACGTCTCGCCGTCGTCGGCCTGGGAACGCTCGGAAGGGGCATCGCAACCCGGGCCGATGCCCTGGGGATGGACGTGGTCGGCGTCAGGCGAACACAGGAACCGGTCCAGGGCGTCTCCGAGATCTTCCACCCAGACGAACTCCACGAGGCGATCGAGGACGCCCGGTTCGTCGCGCTCGCGGTGCCCCATACCCCCGAAACGACGGGCCTGTTGAGTACCGAGGAGTTCGAACTGATGCGGGAGGACTCCTACGTCATCAACGTGAGCAGGGGTCCGGTCGTCGACGAGTCAGCTCTCGAGGCGGCCCTGGAGGCGGGCGAAATCGCAGGCGCGGGCCTCGACGTCTTCGAAGAGGAACCGCTTCCCGAGGACTCGCCGCTATGGGACCACGAGGACGTCATCATCTCCCCGCATAAAGGTTCGGCAACGAACCGGTACCACCTCGACATCGCCGACCTCGTCATCGAGAACATCGACCGGATCAAGAACGACGAGGACCTCGTGAACCGCGTGGCCTGAACCGGCCCATTCCGTCCCCACCAGTCCGATACCGGAACGAATTCGTCCGGTCGAAAATGGGTCGGATACGGCTGTAAGAAATTGGGTCAGATGCGTCGTTTTCCGGGCGAATATATATGAAAATGTCAGAGAAGTGTATATACGATAGATTATGTGAAAATGTCAGAGAAGTGTATATACGATAG
>JBDGTL010000001.1:2950-31638 GCA_042216905.1 Halodesulfurarchaeum sp. | reverse complement strand
GAAGTGTATATACGATAGATTATGTGAAAATGTCAGAGAAGTGTATATACGATAGATTATGTGAAAATGTCAGAGAAGTGTATATACGATAGTATATATTTCTCAGACCATTGTTACGCCAGTGCGTCGGCCACCTTCTCGATCGGGTGCGGTGGGCCGTTTCGATCCGACATGTCGTCGATCTGGGTGCGACACGACGCGCCAGGGGCCGTAACCTCATCGCCCGGACTCGCATCGATTTCGTCCGAGAGGAGTGTTCCAATGGACTTCGAGAGGTCGTAGTGCTCGGCCTCGTAGCCGAAGCTCCCGGCCATGCCACAGCAGGTCGTATCGAGCGGGTCCACGTCGTAGCCCGCCCGCCGGAGAACGCCGACTGCGTGGTGGTCCTTGTTGAGCGCCTTCTGGTGACAGTGGCCGTGATAGGAGAGGGATTGCCCCGGGCTGTCGAAGGCCATCTGCTCGTCGAGCCTGTTGACGTCGAGGTACTCGAGGACGCCGTAGGCGTTCTCCGAGACGGTCTCAACGCGCTCTCCGTCGAGGAGGTCGACGTACTCGTCCTGGAACACGGCCGCGTCCGACGGTTCGACGAAGACGACCGACCAGCCCTCGCGAACTCGGTCGTAAAGCGCCTCGACGTTGGTCGTGGCGCGGTCTTCCACGAGGTCGAGGCGACCGGCCGAGAACGCAGCGCGTCCGCTCGCCGCCAGGTCGTCCGGGATCCGGACGTACACGCCGGCTGCTTCGAGCACCCGGACGGCTGCCTTCCCAGCGTCGGGATAGATGTAGTTCGTGTACGTATCCGGGAAGAGCAGGACCTGATCGTCGGCCTTCGACGGTGCGAGGGCGCAACCGCCCCGGTCCTCGAACCAGTCCCTGAGGGTCGTCCTGGTGAACGTCGGGACGTCCCTGTCGGCGGCGATGCCCAGAGTCTTCTCCATCATCTGCCGTGCGCCTGGAATCTTCTGGGCCCAGTTCGAGACCGGGGCGAACGCACTCCCGAGTTGCGCGAGGGTGTCGATGTCGGCGAACAACCGGGTCCGGAGCGAGGTCCCCTCCTCCTGGTGATGCTGGTGTTTGACTTCGGCCTTTAGTTTCGCCATGTCGACGCCGGTGGGGCAATCGTTCTTGCAGCCCTTGCACCCGATACAAAGTCCGAGGACTTCCTCCTGGAACCGGTCGGAGTGCAATTCGGCCTCGTCGAGTTCGCCGCTGATCGCGGCCCGGAGCATGTTCGCCCGGCCCCGGGTGGACTGGATCTCCTCCTTGGAGGCGCGGTAGGTGGGGCACATCACCTCCGAGTCGGACTGTCGACAGGTGCCACACCCATTGCAGAGTTCGACTTGATGGCTGAACCCGGCCTCGTCACTGAAGTCGAGTTCGGTCGTCGGTTCGATGGACTGATAGTCTGCCCCGTACCGTAGGTTCTCACGGTTGTCTGCCCCTACTCCTCGATCGCTGTCCGGCCCAGGATCGTCCGGCCCCTCCCGGTAGACCACGTTGCCCGGGTGCATGAGCCAGCCGGGATCGAACGCAGTCTTTAGCTCTTTGAACGCCTCCCAGAGGTCCGGGCCGTACATCTTGGGATTGAACTCGGTGCGGGCCATCCCGTCCCCGTGTTCCCCGGAGAAGGACCCGTGGTGATCGAGGACGATGTCGGTGACGTCCTCGGTGATCGAATGGAGTGCCTCGATCCCGTCCTCGGTTTTGAGATTGAGAATGGGCCTGATGTGGAGAGTCCCGCTCCCGGCGTGGGCGAAGTACGCGGCAGAGGTGTCGTGTTTTTCGAGTACGTCGTCGAACTCCTGGACGTACTCGGCGAGTTCCTCGGGAGGCACGGTCGCGTCTTCGATGAAGGGGTAGGGTTTCGGATCGCCCTGGAGGCTCATCAGCAGGGGAATCGCGGCCTTGCGGAGGTGCCAGAAGTCTCCCTGGTCCTCCGCCGTGAATGCTTCGAGTGCCTCGAAGGCAGCGCCCGCTTCGAGGAAGTGTTCGTTCGTCCGCGAGACGGCGGCCTCGAGATCGTCGACGAGTTCTGTGTCGTACTCGATCATCAACGCGGCCGTGGTCTCCTCGGGGATCTGTTCGACGTACTGGGCGTATTCACTCGACTCGGACGCGAGGCGGAACACCTCCTCGTCCATGAGTTCCACCACGCTCACGTCGTAGGTTAGTGCCTCCGGCACTGCCTTCATCGCCTCCACGAGGTCCTCGAAGCAGTAGAGGACTACCGCCGTCGACTCCGGCTGGGTCACGAGCGAGACAGTCGCTTCGGTCACGACGCCGAGGGTCCCTTCCGCGCCGACGAAGAGTTTCGAGAGGTTGATGACCCGGTCCCCGTCCTCGTTCTCCGAGATGACCTTCTGGAGGTTGTACCCAGATACCGACCGCTTGAGGTCGGGATACCGGTCTTCGATCTCTTCCTCGTTTTCCTCGACGATGGCGCGGACGGTCTCGTAAATTTCGGCCTCCCGGTCGTCTTTCGAGACGATCTCTTCGTACTCCTCCGAGTCGAGGACGACGTCGCGGGTGTGAATCATCGACCCATCGGAGAGGACGACATCGAGTTCTTCCGTGAACGCGTCGGTGATCCCGTACCGGACCGAGTGCGCCCCGGTGGAGTTGTTCCCGATGGCACCGCCGATCGTCGACCGGTTCGAGGAGGCGGGGTCGGGAGCGAACTTCAGGCCGTACTCGTCGAGTTCGCGATTGAGGTGGTCGAGCACGAGCCCCGGTTGCACGGTCGCCTCCTGGGCCTCGGGATCGACCTCGAGAACGTCGTCCATATGCCGGGTGAAATCCAGGACCACACAGCCCGGGCCGACTGCACCGCCGCTGAGCGACGTGCCCGCCCCGCGTGGGAGGACCGGAACGTCGTACTCTGTGACCACGTCCATAACGGCCTGCACGTCCTCGACGTCTGTCGGGAAGACCACGCCCGCAGGGCGGGCCTGGTAGATGCTCCCGTCTGTCGCGTAGAGGACCTGGGCGTACTCGTCGAATTGGACGCCACCGTCGACCCGGTCCCGGAGGTCGGCGGCGAGGTCGGCGTACTCCTCGACGTCGTCCCGGTCGTGTCCGAGCGTTTCGGCGGACGGATTAAAATCGACTTGCTCCGGAGTAACCGTCAGGGTATCCGATCGGCGAGCCATATCCCCTCATCGTAATTTACAGTACATAAGACGTATGCAAGTAACATTACGCGCCCCCATCAGGAGGCTCTCCCAGTCCCGAGACGCGTCTCGATTTTCGATAGAAGATTGCGACATCATCGGGTCACAGACGGCGACAGACCCCATTGCGTGTAATCTCGCTCTCGTCGGTATGGGGGCCTCGGTTTGAATCGCTCGTGCGAGGGGCCGAACTCCAAACGCCGTTCATTATATAATGCGCGAATCGGGTTTCGCACTCCTCTCTCGAAGCGGGTTCCAGTCCCCTCTCTCGAAGTGGGTTCCAGTCTCCTCTCTCGAAGCGGATTTCGGACGACTCACAACGAGGCCCTCGTTCCAGTCCCCGTTTCGTCCGCAGACTCGAGAACGTCTCTCGCCGCGGCGGCGTCCATGACGGCCGACCCGACACTCTCGACGATCACGATGTCCTCCTCGGGGTCCGCCGCACTCTGGTCGGATCGGAGATTGGCATCCGGAACGATGTCGTACTCGTCAACCCGGCCCAAATCAGGGCGGTGTCGTACGAGAACCAGATCGACGTCCTCGATCTCGATCTCGCCACCTGAGTGGTGGTTTCCGGAGGCTTTCCGTGGGTCGATTTCCCGATCCAGGGCCCCTATTCGGCGTCTGCCAGTTCGAGCAGGTATTCCCGGTCTTCGAGCATCTCATCCGGGGATCCGACGGCAATCGTGTAGTGGCCTTCGTATCCCGCTTCGGTTTCGAGTCGCGTCACAAGCGATTCGAAGTCGATCGTTCCCGCTCCCAGCGGGAGGTGTTCCTCGACATCCCCCCGGTTGTCATTCAGTCTGACCTCGCCACATCGATCGACGTCGAGTGCGTCGATGAACCCCGAAATCCCCTCGGGTTGCAGGTTCGCGTGTGGCGGGTTGAACGCCCAGCCGACCGCCTCCGGGAGCGCCGAGAAGTACTGTTTCGTCTCCGCCAGCGTGGCCGGGATGTAATGCATTTCGGCGTCCGGTGGTTCCTTGTTGTGATTCTCGAGGAGGACTCTGACGCCCGTCCCGTCGGCGTACGAGGCGATACTCGAGAGGCGATCGACTGCCGTCTCGATTCGTGCGTCGACCCCGGGATCGAATCCGTAGGACTGGTGGTAGCCACCGTGGACGACGATCCACTCGGCGCCGACGCGTTCGGCGATATCGACGTACGCCCGGTGGTACTCTTCGACCGCGTCCCCCACGATCGGCGACGTTTCGGCGACGTTGACCGAGGAGAGCGTATGCAGGCCGAGATGAACGTCGTGGTTGTCGCAGATAGAACGTATCTCCCCGGCCACCGCCTCGTCGTACGTCCCTGGATCGAGGTCGGTCTCGTCGAGATTGACGTCGACGTACTGGACGTCGTGCTCCGCGGCCCACTCGACAGCCCCCAAGATGGAATACTCGGTTCCGAGGTCAACGCCGATTCGCTCCCTGAGACTCATGCCGGTCTCACTCCGTTACCCGGGGTCGATTTCCTCCCGTTCCGTGTGCGTACTGGTCGGATCGGACGTGCGGACCCCTCCTGGATGGTCGAAAGCCCGCTCGAACGCGTTCGTTGCATCACAGGGACCAATCCCACCGGCCGATTATCAAAGTATACCCCGGTCCACCGGCCCACTTTCAAAGTATACCCCGGTCCACCGGCCCACTTTCAAAGTATACCCAGGTTGGCCATCCGTCGAAACAACCGACGTCGACCGTCAGTGCCCGTACTGGGTATCCGGCCGCGAGAGTTCCGTTTCCTTCGACGTAATGAATTCGAGGAGGACCGGCGTCCCCTCCTCCGTTTTCTTGATCCCGCGCTCGATCGCGTCGGCGACCGCTTCGGGGTCTTCGATTTGTTCGCCGTACCCGCCCAGTCCCTCTGCAACCGGGGCGAAGTCACCGCCGAACGGTGTATCGTAGCCGGCCATTTCGTAGTTGTTGAGGAGGATCGAGAGAATCGGGATGTCCTCACGGACGGCCGTCTCGAAGTCCAGGCCGGTCATCCCGATCGCGCCGTCGCCCCAGACGTTGATCGCCAGTTTCTCCGGATTGACGAGTTTCGCGCCCATCGTGAGGCCGAGGCCGTATCCGAGTTGCGTGGTCTTTCCCCAGCCGATGTAGGAGAGCGGTTCGGTCACGTCGAAGAACGGTGCGAGGAAGTCCCGGGCGTTACCGGCATCGTGGGTGATGACCACGTTCTCCTTGTCCACGATCCGATCGAGTTCGTACACCACGCGATAGGGATTGATGGGCGTCTCCTCGGAGGTGAGTTTCGGCCGCCACTCATCGAGCCAGTCCTCCCGGGCCTCCTCGATTTCCGCAGCGACCTCGTCGAATCGACCTCGTGGACCGTCGATCTGCCTCTCGGCCTCCTCGACCATCGCCTCGAGCGTCAGTCGGGCGTCGCCGAGAACGGCGTAGTCGGCCTCGACATCTTTGTTGATGTCCGTCTCGTCGATCGTCGAGTGGATGATGGTCGGGCCCTCGGGAACGGTGATGCCGTAGTTCGTCGCGGTGAAACTACAGCCGACGCCGAAGATGACGTCGGCGGTGTTGAGGAAGTAGGCCAGTTGCCCGGGTTCACTCTGGCTTCCGGCACCGAGCGAAAGCGGGTGGGTCTCGGGGAAGGCGCTCTTCCCGTTGAGTGACGTGGCGACCGGAATCTCGGTCAGTTCGGCCAAGTCCTTCAACGCGTCCCAGCCCTTCGCGTAGTGGACGCCCTGTCCGGCGAAGATAACGGGATTCTCCGCGTCGAGCAAGACGTCGACCGCCTCCGAAACGTCCGCCGGGTCGGGGCCCGGGGTCGTGGTTTCGGCCGGTGTGTAATCGAGTTCATCGACCTCGAGGTCCCAGACGTCCATCGGGACCTCCACGGTGGACGGGCGCGGTCGGCCGTTTTGCGCCTGGCTGAAGGCCCGTCGCATCGTCTCGACGACCGCATCGGGGTCCGACAGCTGCTCGCAGGACTTGCTCACGTTCCGGTAATTGAGGAGGGAACTCCACTTGGGATCGACACCTGACTTGCCGCGCTCGTACCCCCGAGGGATCGCAACGAGTGGTGCGGATTCGCCGTACGCCTGGGCGACACCCCCGACCGCGTTCTCCGCTCCCGGGCCGTGCTGACACGCGAACGCGGCGATGTTCTCGCCCGACGTCATCCGACCGACAGCGTCGGCCATGTGAACGCCGGTTCGTTCCTGGCGAACGATGATGGTTCGGATGCCCGCTTCCTCCGCTTTCCCCGTATCGAACAGCGGATTGCTCGGGAATCCAAACAGGTACTCCACGCCCTCCTCCTTCAGGATGTGTGCTATCGCATCTGTGACATTCATCAGTAGTACGTATTCGTGACCGACAGTTTCAGAATACATAAAATTACCTTTTATTGTGAACGTGTGTCGCACCAGAAATAATGCATTTCGTGGGCCTGAATCACGGATATTTCGATTTTTCCGGTGCCTGATTTCTCGAATCGTCTTGGCAAACGTATATAATTTCTAATATAAGTTCGTGCGGTAAAAACCGGATGGGGATCCCCTTGTATATCGGCGAGTGCTTCCGGATCTTGACGGTCGTCGAGAGAACGTGTGACGATGACGTTCGAGGTGCCGGTCGAAATCCGGATCACTGTTTCTCAATCGATGGAGAAAATGTCCCGATTGCCGTCGTACGACAGAATCGCAGTTGCCGGGGAGGGAACATCCACAATCGGCAACCAACGCAGGAGTCTCCCACGTCGGTCAGCTATCGTCTCGTCCACCGGCGGGCGGCAACCACCCGGGGGTCGAGAGAACGATGCACTTTTCTGAGCGACGGGGCCGAAAGCGGAGTCCTTATCCTGGTTGATTGAATATTCATTCAATAATGGGCGCCCCGACGTTCGAGGACACCGAGGACGACACCCGGGCCGCGATACTGCGCGCCACGTTCGACGCCCTCTGCGAACACGGCTACGCGAATCTCACGATCCAGCGCATCGGCGATACGTTCGGCATGAGCAAGTCCCTTCTCTACCACCACTACGACGGAAAGGACGAGTTGCTGCTCGAGTTTCTCGATTATCTCCTCTCCCGCCTGGAACGGGAAACGCCGAGGTCCCCGACCGACAGTCCCGAGGAGCGACTCCGTGCACTCCTCGATCACCTGCTCCCTGAGGATCCATCGACTGAGCGGGTGGAGTTCCTCAGGGCGATGGCCGAACTGCGGGCACAGGCGGTCCACGACGAGGCCTACCGCGAGCACTTCACCCGCTCGGACCGGTTCTTCCGGGCGCAGTTCGTCGACATTCTAGAGGCGGGGATCGAGTCGGGTCACTTCGAGCCAGTCGACGTCGAGCAGGTCGCCTCCGCGCTCACGACCGTGGCCACGGGAAGCATGTTCGAACGGGTGAGTAGTGACGATCCCGGAGTCACTCCCGTCCGGGCCATGCTCGAGTCGTACGTCGAAACGAAACTGCGTCCAGAATCGGACACATGAGTCGGGGCCGAAGCAAGGCTGTCAACGTCACCGACGGACGACTCGTCCGTCCGCTCCTCGTCCTCTCGCTTCCGATCATCGCCACCAACGTCATGCAGGTGGGGTACAACCTGGCCGATACCTTCTGGGTCGGGCGACTCGGACAGGACGCCGTGAGTGCCCTCTCGTTTTCGTGGGCGCTCGTCTTTCTCATCATCAGTCTCGCTGCCGGGTTCTCGGTGGCGGGAACCGTTCTCGTCGCCCAGAACAAAGGGGCCAAGAACGTCGAGACGGTCGATCACGTGGCCGGTCAGACGATCGGGTTCGTCGTGGGTCTCTCGGCCGTGTTTTCGGTCATCGGGTACGTCCTTGCCCCCTGGCTTCTCTCACTGATCGGAGCCGTTCCGGGAACACACGTCTTCTCCCTTGCCCTTACCTACACCAGGACCGTGTTCCTCGGGATTCCCTTCGTGTTTGGCTTCTTCATCTTCCAGTCGCTCCTCCAGGGGTGGGGCGACACCAGGACCCCGATGTATCTGATGGCCCTGGGCGTGGGACTGAACGTCCTCGCGGACCCCTTTCTCATCCTCGGGTTCCAGAACAACGTCCTCTTCTCCTGGCTCGGAATGCGTGGCCTCGAGTCGACGCTTTACGCCCTCACGGGCTTCGCCGGGTTCGGGGTGCAAGGCGCCGCTATCGCGACGATCGCCTCCCGTGGGTTGGGAACGGTGATCGCAATGGGACTTCTGATCTTCGGTCACGTGGGTATCACGCCGGCACTTTCGGATTTCCGTCCACAGCGCGAAACTGTCGAGGAAATCGTCCGAATCGGTGCGCCTGCCAGCATCGAACAGAGCACCCGGGCGCTCGGCGTAACCGTCTTGACGGCACTCGTTTCCCTCGCCGGGGCGGAGGCGGTTGCGGCCTACGGCATCGGGAATCGGTTGCTTTCCCTCGTCTTCCTCCCGGCACTTGGACTCGCGCGGGGGACAGAAACTGTCGTCGGACAGAACCTCGGTGCGGATCAGGTCGCTCGGGCGAAGCGTGCGGTCTTCGTCAGTTCTGGGATCATCGCGGGGACTCTCGTCCTCCTGAGCGTGGGTGCGTATCGCTACGCAGACTCGATCGTCTCGATCTTCATTACCGGGCCCGAGGCCGGAGCCGTCATCGCGATCGGAGCAGCATACCTTCGCATCATCGGCCCCACGTTCGCGTTCCTCGGCGTCTTCCGAATCGTGCAGGGCGGGTTCCGCGGCAGCGGGAGTACCGGGATCGCAATGGCGCTCTCTATCCTGTCGCTCTTCGGCCTCCGGGTCCCGCTCGCCTACGTGCTCATCACCACAACCGCGATGGGTGCGACCGGCGTCTGGTACGCGATCGCCATATCGAACGTGGTCTTCATGGTCGTGGCCGGTCTCTGGTTCCTCCGGGGCACCTGGACCGAGTCCGTCGTGAAACCCACAGAACGCACGTCCTTCCCGGGCGATTGACGTCAGACCGGTCTGCCGGATCGGAAATTCTCATTGTTCGGCTGAATACCTCCGTTCCGAACAATACCGGGAATCCGGTACCGAAGCGAATCGACCCACCGTACCCACTGTATTCACACGGGATGGCCACCCGATTTTCACATGGGGTGACTGCCCGATCTTTCACCCGAGATGACGTTCCGATTTTCCCCTGCGGTGACTGCCCGATGAACCGGGTCCGGGTAGTATATCGCTTCGCCCGCCAGACCCTTACTCCTCCGTGAGCATCTGTCTGAGGACGTAGTGGAGGATGCCGCCGTGTTCGACGTACTCCACGCCCGCCGGCGTCCCGACCTGGGCTGTGACCGTGAACTCGATCGTGGTTCCGTCCTCCTTCTCCGCTTCGACCTGGAGTTCCTCGTTGACGTCGAGACCGTCCTCGAGCCCATATATCGTATAATACTCCGTCCCGTCGAGCCCGAGCGATTCCCAGGAGTCCCCGGGTTCGAACTGCAGCGGAAGGACGCCCATTCCGATGAGGTTGTCGCGGTAAATCCGCTCGTAGCTCTCAGCGATAGTGGCTTTGATGCCCAGCAAGTCAGTCCCCTTCGCCGCCCAGTCGCGGCTGGATCCAGTGCCGAACTCGGTACCGGAGAGAACGACCAGGGGCGTCCCCTCCTCTCTGTACCGCTGACTCGCCTCGAAGACGGTGGTCTCCTCCCCACTCGGGTGATGGATCGTGTAGCCGCCTTCCGTCCCGTCGAGCATCTCGTTCTCGATTCGGACGTTGGCGAAGGTCCCCCGCATCATGACCTCGTGGTTCCCTCTGCGGGCACCGTAGGTGTTGAACTCGGCCGGGTCTACCCCGTGGTCCATCAACCACTGCCCGGCTGGCAGGTCGGGACCGAATGGCCCGGCGGGACTGATGTGGTCGGTTGTGACCGTATCGCCGAGGGTCATGAGACAGCGTGCGTCCTCGATGTTCTCGACCCCGGGCTTCTCGAGCGGGAAGTCCTTGAAGAACGGCGGTTCCCTGATGTACGTCGAGTCATCGTCCCACTCGTAAACGTCACCGGTGGGCGCGTCGAGTGCCTCCCAGTGCTCGTCGCCCTCGTGGACCGAGGCGTACTTCTCCTCGAACATCTCCCGGTGAACGCTATCCGTCATGACCTCGTGGATTTCCTCCTGGGACGGCCAGAGGTCCTCCAGGTAGACTGGTTCGCCGTTCGGATCGAAGCCGACCGGGTCCTCCTCGAGGTCGATGTCCATCCGACCCGCGAGCCCGTACGCGACGACGAGCGGTGGACTCCCGAGATAATTCGCCCGGATCTTCGGGTGGATGCGCGCCTCGAAGTTCCGGTTCCCGGAGAGGACGCTCGTGGTCCAGAGGTCCTGCTCGTCGATCACCGACTCGACGGGGTCGGGAAGCGGGCCCGAGTTCCCGATGCAGGTCGTACACCCGTAGCCGACGACGTGATACCCGAGTGCTTCGAGGTCCTCCAGCAACCCGGACTCCTCGAGGTACTCCGTGACGACGCGGCTTCCCGGGGCAAGACTCGTCTTGACGTGGGGCGGCACGTCGATCCCCTTCTCCACGGCGTTTCGTGCCAGGAGTCCCGCGGCGATCATCACCGACGGGTTCGAGGTGTTCGTACAGCTGGTGATCGCGCTCACGACCACGGACCCGTGACCGATTTCCGACTTCCGCCCGTTCGGCATCTCGATCTCGTAGGTCTCGGTCAACTCGCCCGCGTCGACGGCGTCGTAGTCGAGCGGCGGTGCGGTCGTCGTCCCGCCCTGGCCGCCGTCAGTCGCCGTGTCGTTATACCCGCCTTCGCCGACCCACTGGGCGATCGCTCCCGGGTCCGCGTCGATCTCGTCGTCCTTCTCGTCGGCGACGAGTCCCCGGAAGTGCGTTTTCATGTCGCCCATCGGGATACGGTCCTGCGGCCGCTTCGGCCCGGCGAGACTCGGCTCGATGTCCTGCAGGTCGACCTCGACGACCTCGGTGTACTCCGGTTCCTGTTCGCCGAAGAGGCCCTGGGCTCTGAGGTATTCCTCGACGACGTCGACGTGGTCCGGATCCCGACCGGTCAGTTCGAGATAATCGAGGGTGGCCTCGTCGACCGGGAACATGCTGATCGTCGAGCCCTGTTCCGGGGCCATGTTCGAGATGGTCGCCCGGTCGGCGACGGTCAACTCGGAGACGCCCGGTCCGAAGAACTCGACGAACCGGTCGACCACGCCGACCTCCCTGAGTTCTTCTGTTACCTTGAGAACGAGGTCTGTTGCCGTTGCTCCGTCGGGCATCGTTCCGCTGAGTCTGACCCCGACGACTTCGGGAAGTTTCATCGTGATCGGTTGCCCGAGGAGGGCGGCCTCGGCTTCGATCCCGCCGACGCCCCACCCGACGACGCCGATGCCGCCGATCATCGGGGTATGACTGTCGGTGCCGACGAGGGTATCGGGGAGGAGCCACTCCTCGCCGTTCATCTCCCGTTCGTGGACGACCTCCCCGAGATACTCGAGGTTCACCTGGTGGACGATGCCTGTTCCGGGCGGAACGACGCTGAAGTCATCGAATGCCTGATTTGCCCATTTGATCGCCCGGTATCGCTCTTCGTTTCGCTCGTACTCGATCTCGACGTTCTTCTCGAAGGCCGACTCGGAGCCGTAGTAATCGACCTGGACGCTGTGGTCGATGACCAGGTCGGCGGGGATTTCGGGTTCGACGACTGTCGGGTCGCGCCCTTTCCGATCCGCCGCAGAGCGGAGCGCGGCGAGGTCCACCACCGCCGGCACCCCGGTGAGATCCTGCAGGACGACCCGGGATGGAGTGAAGGGGACTTCGACGTCCGGGACGTCGGGTTCCCAACTCGCGGCGTTCCGCACGTCCTCCGCCGTGATTGACTCACCGTCCACGTGCCGCAGGACGGATTCGAGGAGGATCCGGATGCTCACAGGTAGCGATTCCAGATCGCACAGCCCTTCCTCCTCGAGAGCAGTGAGATCCGCCATTTTGTACGTCTCGCCCGCGTGTTCGAACTCGCGGATGGCCCCGAAGGGGTCTTCGCCTGACATGTGACGTGCCTATGGGACAGGGCGACTTCAATGGTGGAGAATTCGATCGGACGTCACCCGAAATGAAGTCGGCCGAGGTTCGACGAACGTCCAAACCGACCACCCGGTCGGCGAAGGGACCGACCTGCTCGGCCGGGTTCCTTCGCGAGACACGTGCACCGAACGCGGAACCGAATAGAAAGATAAATCAAAAACGAGGTACTATAGGAGGATAAATAACCACATATAATAAAGTAATGGCAAACCTCATCCCTATAAAAATATTTTTATAAATAATAGCATTATATAATAAATTAATAAATATAATCTGAATAAATATATGTTTGTAGTATATAAAATATAGGTTAAAATAATAATTATAATATAATTTTATGAACAGTAAATAAAAATCCTGTATAAAAATACCAAGAAATTATACACACTAATACAAGATTCACTTCAGAAATGCAGAAACTATCCGTCGAAGAAACACCCGGCGTTCCGTCGGTGGGGCGACCAATATCGTCCCTCCCCAACGTCGGGCGGTAAACGCAACCGATTACATCGTGGATTCACACGGAAGTGATTTCTCGAGACTGACGTCGCCGACCATCACCACACCACACATCGTCGAGCGTCCGTGCACGGTGCAGTAATACTCGTACACCCCGGAACTGTCGAACGTGTGGGAGACGGTTCCGCCGGGCGGAAGGGTCCTGGAGAACGACCAGTCGGTCGCGCTGTCGTGGAACTGGGCGCTGGTCACGTCGTGACCGTACGGATCCGTATTCGACCACGTAACGGTCGTTCCGGGTTCGACCGACAGGCGGACAGGGTCGAAGGAGGTATCGGCCGCGGACACACTGGCCGATTTCCTCCCGGTTATCGTAACGTCGAACGGTTTGACGATCGGGTTCCCGTTCGTCGTGACCGGTGGATCCCCCGACGCCGGGAATGTGAACGTCCCGTCCATCGGGTCGTCGTAATGCAGCATACAGAAGAGTCTCTAATCGGACGAGAGCGATTTCGTCAGTTCGAGACGAAGATCGGCGTACCGGCCCGGTTTTAGGTGCCGTTGTGCCACGGTGACAGACCCCGTTGGACCGCCGCCGTCCGCTGCTGGATGGACGACGACCCAGCCAGGCTCGTCGATCAGCACTGACGGGACCCTGAGGGTCGAACCGTCTGTCATCTGGTCGGTAACCGAGAGGGACGGGGTCACCGTCCCCGACGCCGAAACCCTGAACGGTTTGACGATCGGGCTCCCGTTCGTCGTGACCGGTGGATCGCCGGCGGCCGGAAATGTAAACTCCCCGTCCTTCGGGTCGTCATAATGCAACATGGCGTACACTGTTGCCCCGTCGACCAGGACTCGATCCATCTCGAGAGACAGATCCTGGTAGGAACCCGCTTCGAGTCGTTTTCGGGCGAGCATGACTGCGCCGGCCGGTCCTCCGCCCTGGGCTTCCGGATGGACCACGACCCACCCCGTTCCGTCGAGGGTGACTGCGGGAATCGTTACTGTGGTCCCTCCAATCGACTGATCCATGACCGAGAGCGCAGGAGTCAGCGCCTGGGTCGTCTCGGTTGTGGTCTCAGTTGGTGTCTCCGTCGTCGTCTCGGTCGGGGTGGTCGTCGTAACCGTCGTTTCCTCCTGTCCACCGCCAGCGCAGCCCGCGACGAGGGCAATCACCCCGGCGCCGGTACTCTGCAGGACGCGTCGTCGGGTAGTGTCGTCTATCATGGGCCGCACGCGAGGACCGTATCTATCCCGCCGGATAGCCATTTTCCCAACTCGGGCCCAAATTCCGCCGTTCGTGGTGTTCCGACGGCCGAGGGAGCCACGTTCGTCAGTCCCAGGTCACCCACGCGAGGAAGCCGAGGGCCCCGAACTCGAGGACCTGGAGGGCCATCATTCCCTGCTGGGCGATGGCAGCGGCGGAGTTGAGCCAGTAGTGAGTGATCGGGTGGATGGTGAAGAAATAGAAGGCGAGTGCGTTTTCGGCGAGGAGGACCACGCCGAAGAAGAGCAATCCGAGTGAGTGCTTCGATCCGAACGCCCTGACGTTCCGGCCCCAGACGAAACAGAGGCCTGATAGCAAGAGGAGATTCCCGACGATTGCCACCTGTGCGACAGTCAACCAGATACCCATCTTTCCCCCGGTTGCATGTGTGTCCAAATATATTCTTTCCCAATTTCGGATCGATTTCGAACGGGGATCATGCCCCTCGTTCCAGTTGTTTCGACACGCACCGGGGCCCGCTGGCCGGCTATTACACCAGGACCGGTCTTGTCACATTCCGTTCCCCTGTGTCGGCCGGGTTCATCGACCGTGCTGGCCAAACGGGAACGTGCCACCCTTCCGGCCAGCACGGATGCGCGCACACTCAACTCGAGTGATCATCATCTTCGACGGCGTCGAGCACCTCCGTTACGATTTCCCAGCGCTTCCGTGCGCGATCGGACACCCGGTAGACGGCACCGTATCCGTCACCGGCCCTCGTCAGGACGTCGTTCTCGACCAGAACGTCGAGGTGGTGTCGGACCGTCTTGTAGTCGAGATCGAGGGCGTCCGCCAGTTGATTTGCGTTCCGTGGTCGCTCGTCGAGGGCTCGGATGATGCGGGCCCGGTTCGGCCCGCTCCTGGTCCCTGCGAGCAAATACCACAGAACGTCTCGCATGCGAAGACACGACTGGCGGTCGAACCGTAAGCCATTCGGTAGGAGCAGGGTCCGTAACAACCTGAGAAACCGGGGACCCTCGAGCGTCACGGCCTGAGGCGAGCCGGCAAGCACATCATTTCATTGTCAGGACCCGGTCGTGTCCGCCGCGGAATCAATCCATTTCAACTCGTATCCATTCTCGCATGTATGACGGTGAAACGGACGGGGTCGCCATGAGCCGGATGGTGGATGGCGAGTGGCGAACCGACGTCGAGCAACTAATCACCGAAGACGGGGCGTTCGAACGAGAGGAGACCACCTTTCGCGACTGGATCAGGGACGATCCACAGGCTCGTTACCGTCCCGAGCCCGGTCGGTATCACCTCTACATCTCCCGGGCCTGTCCCTGGGCGCACCGCGTGACACTCGTTCGGCGGCTGAAGGGCCTGGAGGACGTCATCTCGATGGACGTCGTGGATCCCGTCAGAGAGGACCAGGGCTGGGAGTTCGCTCCCGAGAAGGACGGGTGTACCGAGGACTCGATCGGCGGTGTGGACTATCTCAGGGAGGTGTACGCGGCGGCCGACTCGCAGTACTCGGGGCGGGTTACGGTTCCGGTGCTCTGGGACCGAAAGGAAGCGACAATCGTGAACAACGAGTCGGGCGAACTCATGCGGATGATCGATACGGTCTTCGACGAGTACGCGGAACGAGACGTCCGGCTCTATCCGCCCGGGAAGCAGGACGCAATCGACCGGATCGTCTCCGAGATATACGAGCCCATCAACGACGGGGTGTATCGGGCCGGTTTTGCGGAGACACAGGAGGCATACGAGTCCGCAGTAACGGACCTCTTCGAGGCGCTCGAGCACTGGGACGCCGTCCTGTCCGAGCAACGATTCCTGCTGGGCGATACCATCACGCTCGCTGACGTCGCATTGTTCACGACGCTGTATCGCTTCGACCCGGTCTACTACGTCCACTTCAAGTGCAACGAACGACGGATCGATGACTTTCCGAATCTCTCCGGATATCTACGAGACCTCTACCAGCTCCCCGGCGTCGAAGCGACCTGCAACATCGACCACGTCAAACGACATTACTACATGAGTCATACGGATATCAACCCCAAACGAATCGTGCCGACCGGCCCCGACCGCGACTTGACGGCCGATCACGATCGCGACTCCCTCTCGAGCGAACCGCCGCTCGGAATCGGGGGATGATCCGGTGTGCCAGACACGCAGTCGGGACGCGATCCAGCACCCACGGAATACAGACTCGACTGCTGCTATTCGGGGCCATCCACCCCATCCGTGAGTGAAGCGAGCGGATGGGGTGGAAGACGAGCGGGGCCAGTGTTTCCTGTGACCCCGGCCCTCAGACGGATCAAAACGGAACGAGGAGCGCAGTGGAGGCGGAACCAACGCGAGGGAGCACCGTGCGCAGCGAGGGGGAACTGCCGTACGCTTCGCTCTAGTCGATCTCTGCACCACACGTGAGACCCGGTCGTCGCCCGTGGGATCATCGGAGATATCGTATTGGCTACATCGTCTATCAGGGTGACACAGGTCACGATAGATTTACACGTAACATACACGATTGCAATCGGTAGATTAGAAAATATTGGAAATATAGCTTCTGAATAGATGATTTATTAAAATTAGCGGTTCCAATATTGTGTTGAAAATGCCAATCCTTTTTGCCGGCCGGCCCTCGTCGTTTCACCAAATGATCCAAACACCTATCGAGCAGCCTCGATGGCCGTTTCCGGAGTCGGCAACGGATAGGAACGCTGGGACGCTTGTGTACTCGATTCGATCCGGAACCAATCGGGTGCATCCACTGATGATGGAAGGGGTTTCATCTCCCCTCGGACACCGGACGGGCCATTCCGGAGCGGAGGTATAGCAATGTCGCCCGTGAACTCGCCCCTACCGGGATGGGAGCAGGAAGTGGCACATCGGCGGGTGCTTCACGAGAATTCGAGTGTCTCGACCACGGAACACGATTCCGGTGTCTCGACCACGGAACACGATTCCGGTGTCCTCACAGATTCGGGGACTGAACCGATGCATTCCCCACGGAGGAAACAGGGCTAACGATGGGCGTACTCGGACTCAGTTTCGCGACGATCGGGTTGTTCGTCGTGTTCGGCCTCCTCATTGGGATCCTCTTCGGGTTCTTCGGTATGGGCGGATCGTTCCTGGTCACCCCGGCGCTTCTGGTCTTCGGGTATCCGTCGAAGGTGGCGGTGGGGAGCGGACTGGCGTTCGTCTTCGGGACGAGCGTCATCGGCGCCCTGCGCCACCGCAACCTCGGCCAGGTCGACTACAAACTCGCGGCCATCATGACCGTGGCGATGACCACCGGCATCGAACTGGGGAAACGGGTGGTGCTCTACCTCGAAGACGCCGGCATCGCAGACCTGGTCATCGGCGTTTCGTACATCGGCCTCCTGGCTGTGGTCGGTCTTCTCACCCTCCGGGACGCCCGGTCGTCGACTGGTTCGAATACGGAACCGAAACGGATCTCGCCGATCGGATCCAGGCCATCGAAATCCCACCGATGGTGACCCTTCGGGGCGGAGTCCGGGTCTCGGGTGTCCTGACCGTTTTCATCGGCCTTGGCGTCGGACTTCTCTCGGGTTTCCTCGGTGTCGGCGGCGGATTTCTCCTGATGCCCGCGATGGTCTACGGACTGGGTGTCCCGACTGCCGTCGCGGTCGGGACGGACATCCTCCAGATCACGATCTCCGGCGCGTTCGGTACCTTCGTGTACGCGAAAGTCGGCGGCGTTGCCATCCCGGTCGTCGCGTCCCTGTTGGCCGGAAGCGCCCTCGGGGCACGAATCGGGGCCGGGGCCACGCAGGTCGTCGACGAGGACGAGATCAAGGAGTATTTCGCCGTCATGTTGCTCGCCGGGAGCGTCGCCGTCGCCTCAAAGAAGATCGGGACGGCATACGGTCTCCCCGTGCTCGATCAGGTGAGTATCGTGTTGATCGTGGGTGCCGCCGTCTCGGTTAGCGGCGCGGTCCTGCTCGCAAGCATCTGCACGCTCCGGAACACTCGACGTGGCCTCTGGTGTCGGATGACGAGGGCGTGACGCGTCTGTGCTGGTCGAATCCGCCCGACCACATTTCGCCCGGTCAGGCGAATCAGCACTCCGACGTCATGTTTCCCCTCCCGATAGGTGTCGGTTGAGAGACGGGTGCCAGGCGTCGGGACCATGACATTGCATATAACGGAAAATGTTATAGTATAAAACAAGAATTTATTGCGGATTGCAAAAGAAAAATACGAGTTGTAAAAATATAATTGTAATAGAGTGCGGGCGACGTCCTTAGCCCGAGTCCGAATCAGACCATGCACGTCGATCAATATCTCATCATTTTCGTCGCCGGGACCATCACCGCCATCGGGACCGGTATCGGAACCATTCCTCTGTTTTTCCTCGGTGACATCAGTGACCGACTCGACGTGGGTCTCTGGGGACTCGCCGGGGGATTGATGGCGTCTGCGTCGATATTCGGCCTGGGCTATGAGATGTACAAACACCCGGGCGATCGGTGGATCGGAATCGCCGGTCTCCTCGGGGGCGTCCTTCTCGTCGTTACCACCCACCGGATTATCGAGCGCATGGACGTCGACGCCGATTCGAGGGACATCGCTACCGGTGACCTCGGCACTGTCCTCTCCGTGTTCCTGGTGTTGCTCGTCCACTCGTTTCCCGAGGGTCTCGCAATCGGCGTCGCGTTTGCCAGACTCGAGACCTCGACCACGATCCAGGTACTCGGCACACCGGTTCCGCTGTTGGGGATCGTGATGACCATCACGATTGCTATTCACAATATGCCCGAGGGCGTTGCGATCGGGGTTCCACTGACCGACGAAGAACAGGTGGGGAACCGCCGGATGTTCGGCGTGGCAGTATTCTCCTCGCTCCCGCAACCCGTGGGGGCAGTCCTGGCCTACTCGTTTCTCCAGGTCGCCCAGCAGTTCCTCGAATTCGGGTACGGATTCGCCGCAGGGGCCATGCTGTACCTCGTGGTCCAGGACATCATTCCGGAAGGGCTCGAATCGGGCGAACCGATCGACCACCCAATTCCCTACCTCGCAGGTGGAAGTGTCGTCGGGTTCGTGGGATTCATCCCGCTCGTATTCGTCCTGTGAGGGGCGGAGTGGCAATCGAATGTGTGGGCCACCCAATACCGCTGTCCGTTCCTCGATTGCCTCACCGGGACGGGGCCGTCCGATCTTCGAAGGACGCCTGGAGGAGGTCGGACAGGCCGAGTACCGAGACCGAGGCGAATCCGAGGCCGATGCGGAACCAGTAATTGCTCAACCGATAGAGGATCACAGCGGAGGTCGCGACGGGAACACTGATCGGACTCACGAGCAGCAAGAGGAACACGAACGTGGGCTCGAACACACCGATACCACCCGGGAGCATCGATAACCCCTCGGTGAGCCCGGCGACCGGAACCACGACGAATGGAACCGCGATGCCCATCGGGACCTCGAGGGAGACGAAGACGAAGTAAAGCGTGAGTGCGTGGACGAACCATCCACCGACGGCCATCGCCATGCCGGGAACGATGAGGAGCGGATCGTCGTCGATGAGCCGGAATGCCGCGAAGAACCGATCGAGCCGTTCCTCGACGACCGACGCGTCCAGGTGCTCTTCGAGAAACGCCGAGTGTCCCTGGACGAGGTCGTGAAGCGTCGTGACGATCCACTCGACCGTTCGTTCGATCGGATCTGGATTCCTGATCCCGTAGAGAATGACGGCAAAGGCGATGACGGTGAAGGAGAGAAGACCCATCGCGAGGCGGCGTTCCAGGACCGATAATTCCCTCGAGAGGACGAGCAATACGAAGCCGAGCAACCCGACGACAGCCGTTCCGACCCAGAGGAATACCTCGAGTACGTAGGCCATGGCGATGCTCGTCTCCGCGTCGACCTCGTTCGCCCTGGTGATCGCGTATCCGAGAACGATGGGACCGGTCGTCGCTCCCCCGGGGACGAGATTTCGAATCCCCATTCCGGCGACGAAGCTGACCTGGAATCGTCCCGGGGTCGGTTCCACATCGTGGGCACGGAGCAGCGATGAGAGCGTGCCGCTCCAGATCAGGATTCCCCCGAGGGTCGTTCCAAGGGCAATCGCGTAGGAAACCGGGTCGACCCCGGTCAAGATACGCAGCATTTGCTGGCGATCCGTGAACATCGCCACGGCGAGGACTAACAGCACCGAAACCAGTAGGCCCTCGAGCACCCGACTCCACTTCATCCATTGCGTGTACGTCCGCCAGGTTCATATCACCAGGGTCGATTGTGCGATTAATTCGCCGATTCGACGAGCGGTGAGTATCCCTCGTCCGACCGTCACCGGATTCATTCGGGTTTCTCCTCCGGTGTCGGTGAGTTGTGGGGGGAGGGTTCCTGAGTTGGAGGGGAGGGTTCGACCGTCTCTCACGCTCGACGGAGTCACTACCCCCCCCCCCCGAATCGAGCATTCTGCGTCCTATGGACAATCAGCTATCGTTCACGAGACGCACCTCGACCCACGACAATTAGTACCCTGGGAGACGATAGTCACTCACGAAGACAGAAGACGGGAACCGAGTGCCATGGCGGTCACTCCAATCGACAGCACCGATCAACGGATCATCCAGCTAGTGAGCGAGCTGGGCGATCCGCTCGTCCGGACCCAGCAGGTCGCAGCGGAACTCGACATCGGGTACCAGGACACCCAGGCCCGCCTCGAAATGCTCGCCGAGAACGGGTGGGTCAGTGCCGAGACAGACCACGCGGAACCGATGTGGCAGGTCTCAGCCAAGGCCTCCCTGCTCGTCCGCACAGAAGGGACGTCCCTCGAACGGCAGGATCAATCGAAAGGGGCTGACTCCATCATCGAGGCCGAGGCCGAAGACTCGAATGGTGGGGACTAGTCCGAGGATCCGTAATCCCGGTGTCGGGACCAGGCCGAGGAGCCGTAATTCCGGGGTCGGGCCCCAGTCCGCGGGCGAGTGGAGTGAGTCACATTCAAGCGCCCTGACCTCCAGGTCAGTATATGGGTGTCACTGTCTCCCTCATCGAACCGCTCGCGGACGACCGTCGCGAACTCGAGTGCGAATCCGTTACGGTCTCGGAGGGGTTGCTCGAGGCGAAGCCCGTTGACGGGACAGAGACCATCGTGGTACCCCTCGGGAACGTCGCGGGGATGGAAGCCGATTCCATGGAAACCGACCTCGAACAGCATCCCATGCAAGGCGGTCAGTATACGCAGTTCGTCTCGCGACTCTCCTGACCGGGATGCAGTGTCCTGGCTCAGTCCCCGGCGAGCCACCCGCCAATCGCCCCGCCGATCGCGCTATCCACGGCGAGAAGAAGCGAGCCGGCGATGGCGGCCAGGAATACCGCACCACCGAACAGCGGCCCGAGCGGGCCGGCGGTGATCGTTCCGAGAACCGTGATTGCGACGGAGAAGAGAATCGACAGGACGATACCGCCGATCGCACCGGCGAGGAGCCCGTGCCACGCCCCGCTCGCCACACCCCTGCTGGCGAGGTACCCGGCGACCCCACCGCCGAGCAGGCCCGCAACGAGATGGCCCACTCCCGGGATGACGAACCCGATCAACCCGACGACGAACTCCACGATAAATCCGATTGCCACGGCCCGCCAGTCCGTCATCCCCCGGCCCTCCGGTCGCTGGGGCAACGCGTAGAATGTGCCCGATCACGCTCAGAGCTCGGACGAACGATGGGTTCCCCTTCCGCGGATTGTCTCCATGACTTCCCGCCTGTAAAGGAGGCCGAACGAGAACTGTGCCGATTACGCCAGTCCCGATCAGGGGTGTCCATCACGTCCGACAACGGCTGCGAGGGAGAAAGGCCCATCGCCCGGACCGGACCCGGTAATGGAGTCCGGTGGCGTCGCACAGTGCGTGTGCCGTGCGGTAGGAATGAAAACCGTCTCTCATCCCGACGTCAATCGTCTCGTGGGTGTAGAAGCGTCCCGGCTCGTCTCGTACATGCGAACCGTTTCCTGGTGGTGTCAACTCTCCTGGTGTCTGTCGAACGGTAGTGGTGTCCACTCACTCGTGGTCCGTCTAACGATAGTGGTGTCCACTCTCCCGGTTTCTGTCGAATGATGGTGGTGTCCACCTATCCGTTGTCGGTCGACTATCGTGGGCAGGTGTCTTACTGGGTGGCGTTGTACGTGATCGTCACGGATGCACTGACGGTGACGGGTCCGCTCTCGATCGATGTATCGGCGCCACCGGCATACGCCATTGCAACTTCGTATCGCGGGGAGGGATCGTAGCCGGCCTGGGTCGTGATCGTGTGGACACCGGTAATCTGCAGGTTCGACGCCGAAGCAAGGGTCTCGGCCTCTGATCGGGCGTTGGCAGTCGCCTTCTCGAGTGCCGTCAGGCGGAGGTGCTGGCGCGTCTCGGTCGACAGCGTGAACTGGACGTCACGAACGTTGGTGGCACCGGCGTCGACGGCGACGTCGATCGCGCGACCCACTTTGTCGATGTCAGATATTTCGACGAGAAGTCCGTGCCTGGCACGGAATACCGGCGCAGGTTGCTCCTCCGTTTTCGGGGGAACGGGTCGAGGCCCTTCGTCGCGATAGATGTTGTAATCCGTCGTCCGGATGTTGGATTCGTCGATACCGATGTTCTTCAGTGCCGATCGGACCTCCGAGACGTTCTCTGCGACCTGTGTTCGGGCCGTCGTGGCGTTCGGCGAGGTCGCTTCGACCGACAATCGAAGGAGTGCTTTGTCGGGTTGGGCCTCTTCAGTCCCCGTCGCAGACACCGTTATCGTCGTCTGTCCGGTCGATGCGGTTGGGACCGTCTGTGCCGCTGTCCCGTCGGGCGAACTGCCTGTCACTGCCATCGCGAGGCCGGCACTGCCGACGGCGGAGACAATGACAATTGCCCCAACGAGGATTGCGAGTGTCTTTCGGTGCATGCCACCAGTAGAGAGGAGTTCCGGGCACGTATACACATCGTACCCTCAAACGGGCATTTGGCCTTCTGTGAAATTCACATTTCCTGAATTGGCCAGGACGCTGCGTGTGTGTCTGCGTTCGATATCACGGTGTGTTCCTGTCGAGTGGGAAACGAAATCGGCATACCCTGTCGGTTCGGTAGACAGGTTAGACGATTAAAATAAATTACTCACTTATTTATTACAATAATAAATTAATTGATATTATGTATCGACGGTGCTCGAACGTATTTCTGGGATTTGCAAAATACGTGCCGTCACGTTCACTTCCGGAGTTACCCGCTCCGTTTCCCGTGAGAGTTCGATCCGATGGAATTGCGACTGTGGGGGACCGGAAACGGGGAATTGCGTGTTTCACTTCGTGGATACCGTCCCCGGTATCCCCGTTTTTGCCCCGTAGAAGACACTACGTGGAGTAGACAATCACGACGGTCTGGCCCGAACCTGCCGTCTCGGGCACACTGGATCTTCACTGTTCCGCAGAACGAAGCGTTGTGTAGTGGTATTCATTGATAGTAGCACCACGATCATCGCTCGCTTCGCTCAAATCGATGATGGAGCACGCCGTGGATCGTCCATGCGACGGTCCTGCGGCCACACGACGGCCGAGGACTCCCGTTGGGCGGTACTATGAACGAGTGGCGGATTGAGCGACGAAGCGATACGATTCGACTACTGACCGAGCGTCGACTGGGGGACGACCGGAGGATGCGTCCAGACGAAACGGGAGTGACCGAACTAACTCGTAGACCAGAGAGCTTTCTACCGGAAATTTCCACAAATGGAGGTACGGCCGTCAGAACGGCAGAACCATTCCGATGGCGAATCGTACTCGAAGAACCATTCCGATGGCGAATCGTACTCGAAGAACCATTCCGATGACGAATCGTACTCGAAGAATCTCCCCGAGTCCATACGCTTGGATGTTGCACGCCAGGCAACGGTAGCGATCACGACTACGAAACAGAGGATCGTTCGGCTTCCACCCCTGATTCCAAGTTTGTCACAAATTATTCTCCCGGTTGTGACCAAATTATAAAATATATTATTATTCATTAATATGTAATTACTTATAACGGAATCGACGTCAATCGCCAGTGAGTGATAGGGAAAACCAGGATGTGGTCACGTTGGTTTGTTGTGTTTCCACCCTGATAGAGGGCGCATTCGACGATTTCAACATATGACTACGATATAAGCAAGTCTACCATATTATTATAAAATAAATATATCTACTAATATAATTATATTACAGTAATAAATAAAACTATTATAAATACCTGAATTACTAAAATTCTAAAATTAATTAGTATCTTAAAATTAATTAATAAGTACTATTTTTACATTTAATAGAGTAAAATAGTAAATATAGTCATATATTAATATATAATATATAATATATAACTACTAAATATAAATCTGCTAATTTTTCGTTCACCTTTAACTCAACGGTATTTATCGAAATTATATTATAAAAGAAGGAATACTGCACGAATTTATGGCTCGTATGGAATCCCACGGTCGAAGAAGGAGCGCGACTCGACTCGTCGATCGGACAATGAGTTCCCACCCCGGTCACTCCATCGACAACGTTTCTGGGGTTCGTGGTGGACCTTCACGTCGTCTCCTGGATCCGACGGAGGGTGTGGATGAAGGAATCGCGATCCAGTTCCACGTGTTCCTCGGTCAGTATCTCATCTGTCTCGACAGGTTCGCTGACGGTCGCGCCGTCCAGTAACTCGAGTGGGACGTATTCCTTCTCGGCCGCGCGCTCGGCCTCCACGAGATATCCGTAGACTGCGTACCCCCCGCCACCATCGATCTCCTCGCCCGGCTCCAGGTCACGTTTCGCACGAGCCACGACCTCGGTGTGTTGCGTGGTTACCTGTCCCGTCGGTTCGTTCCGGAGTGCCGCATTCGCGACACTAATCGGGGTTTCGACGCCCGGGAGGTGGAACGGACGGTAGAACACCTGATATTTTCCCGCACTGGCCGTGTACATGCCCGAGCCTGCCAGGTTGTCGAGGTATTGTTGCACCGCTTCGTTCGGGGTGGTCGTCACGAGAAACACGCCGAACTCGACGTCGTCTTCGATCTCCGAGCCGTCCGGTCTGAGCGAACTCACGGTCTCGATTGCTCCCGCCGCTCCGAGCACTCCCCCGTCTTCCTCCAGCCGGAGTTTCTCGGGAATCTCCGGGACCGACGCGTGTGGGAGATGCATTCCGGGAACGTCCGGCGTCAACCCGGTCGCGTTGGCCACGGCACACATCTCGACCGCTACCTTCGTCCCGTCGAGGAACGAGTTGTACATCTGCGGGTTGAGGTCTTGCTCCTCTACGAATTCCTCCTCGAAGCCCCACCGCTCGAACGCGGTATCGGGGGTTCCATGCCGGTACTCGGGGAGGTAGGGATTCCCCTTTCCAGCGGCGATGACGTCGAGCCCGATCGCTTCTGCCCAGTCGTACAGTTCGGAAAGAAGCGACGGTTGGTCCCCGTATGCCATCGAATAGGTGACGTTAGCCGCCTGTGCCATCTCCGAGAGAATCGGGCCGACCACGGTGTCTGCCTCGACAGTCACCATCACGACGTGTTTCTCCGCGAGAATTGCCTCGTATGCGTGTCTGGCTGCGGCATTGGGTACACCGGTCGCCTCCACCACGACGTCGACGTCACTCCGGACCAACGCACTCGCGTCCTCGACGAGGACCCGGTGGTCTCGCTCGAGTTCCGCGTTCACGTTCTTTGCGCCGTCCACGACGGTCACCGAGGATTCGTCGATTCCGGCCTCCTGGACGGTTTTTCGGGCGGCGTCGAGTTCGATATCGGCGATGACCGCTGTTCGCATTCCGGGCACTCGCTCGAGTTGATCCACGAGTTTCGTTCCAAACACACCCGCCCCGATGACGCCGACGTCGATCGGTGACGTGAGGGAGGTGAGCTGGTCCGGGATGTTATGCATCGGACGATTCACCCAGTTTTTCGACCAGTTGGAGGTAGATTCCCTTCGTGGTCTCCACGTCCATGTCCAGCAGAGCGTAGTCCGGGAATGTTGGCGCAACCATCGGTTCCTCCCATTGCGGTTCCATCCCGTACGATTCGAGGATTTCCACTGCGTCCTCGATGTCGTCCACTTCGTAGGCGACGTGGTTCAGTCCCTCGCCGTGTTCGGAAAGGAAGCGCTCCATCTCCTCGTGCCCCCGGGGTTCCTGCACTTCGATGAGCGTCTCTCCCACCTCGTACACGTCCGCATCGTACCCAGCATCGGGCATCTCCCTTCGGGCGACGAGTGGAAACTGTAGTGCCTCTTCAAAGAACGTTCGATACTCCTCGAGGGACTCCACCGTGTAGGCCACGTGATGGACTCGTTCAAACATCTCATTCCTCCAGAATTTCGACGAGGTTACCGTCGGGATCCCGCATGTAGGCAACTGTGGCCCCGTTCTCGAGCGTTTGCGGTTCGCTTACGAAATCGACCTCCGGGAGGAGTGACTGGTACACCGCGTGGGCATCGTCTACTTCGAAGCAAAGGTGTGTGGCTCCCACGTCGTTGTTCTCGATATGGTCGATGGGGTTCTTCCCCGGTGGCTCCCGGTATTCCAGGAGTTCGATCGAGAAATCGTCTGTTCCGACGAACACGACAGTCACGTCGGCGCCTTCGACGTCGACGAACCGATCGAACGAGTCACTCGAGAACTGGAATCGGTCCTGGAGGTCGAACCCGAGCCGGTCGCGGTAGAACGTCAGTGCTTCCTCGACGTCCGATACCGTAATGCCGTGGTGATGGACGGAACCGAGTACTGAGGTATTCTGTTCGGTCATGGCACAGCCCCACCGTCCCGTTGAGACGTGCCAGCAAGTAAACATACCGGTCCCGCAACTCGCACTCACGGGAAGCGGATAGTCCGCTATCGATACTCGATTGTGGTTCGATACGGAATCCCTCCCCCCACATCCGCTCATTCACTCAGGTGCGTGGGTTTCACGAAGCAATTTATTGCATCGTGACGTTGTCTGCACGTGGAAAACGGAGCAAACCTTTTGGATTTTGACGGACGAAAATCCACATGACCTCTGAGTATTCGGAGGTCCAATCAGCAGTCCCACCACGTGGCACGGTGGGGGACGTCGTTTCGATACAACCCCAACGCTGCCATTGCACGTCCACCCGTCCACCATTTTCTTTGTCGGATCGGGACAGAGCACGGACACCGGTTCGGCCGGGAGTGCGGAATAGAAAGAAACTTTTAATGCAAATCGATCAGTGGGTTTCAACTGGTATGGAGTGGATAGCCGAACGGGACGAGTACCGGATCCTGATCGTCGTGTTGGCACTCGCAGTGACGTGGGGCTGGGTCATCGTATCGCAGTTTTAACGGACAGAACACTCGGGTTCGGCGACGGGGCCCGCTGCCCGCTTCGAACGCGGTATTCGGCGGGCCCACACGATCAGCCTCTAACGACCGTGCGGTATCGTCTCGCACGACCGTACAGTATCGGGAAACGAGATGCCGGGGTTTTTTCTCTGACGGCATCGATTCTCCGAGTATGGCGCCCGAGATAACCAGCGTCGAGACTATCGAATTCGAGTACCCGCTCGAGGACGTCGGGACCGACGAGCATGGGTTCAACCTCGTGTACGAGCCCGGAACGACCACCCGGCGTTCGCTGTACGGCATTCGCATTCACACCGACACGGGACTGACTGGCGAATACGTGGGTGGAAACTCACCGGGTCTCGCACAAATAAACACCTTCGCCTCGTACCTCGTCGGAAAGAACCCGCTCCGGCGGGAACGCCACTGGAGCGAGATCAAGCGGGCCCTCCGGAAGTACGATCGAATGGGAATCGGGCCGATCGACATCGCCCTCTGGGACTTCGCAGGGAAATATCACGACGCCCCGATCCACGAACTGCTGGGAAGTTACCGCGACCGGATCCCGGCATACGCCTCCACCTACCACGGGGACGAGAACGGCGGACTGGATTCACCCGAGGCCTTCGCCGACTTCGCAGAAACGTGCCTCGAGTACGGCTATCCGGGCTACAAGATTCATGGATGGGGCGGTGGCGACGAACAACGAGACATCGAACGGGAGGTGGCAATGGTCCACGCGGTCGGGGACCGGGTCGGAGACGAAATGGACCTGATGCTGGATCCGGCGTGTGAGTACGAGACGTTCGGTGACGCGCTCAAAGTGGGCCGAGCCTGCGACGAGGAGGACTTCTTCTGGTACGAAGACCCGTATCGGGACGGCGGTATTTCACAACACGGACACCGGACACTCAGGGACCGACTCGATACCCCGCTCCTGCAGACCGAACACGTTCGTGGTCTCGAACCCCACACCGACTTCATTAGTGAGGGGGCGACTGATTTCGTGCGGGCAGATCCGGAGTACGACGCCGGGATCACTGGTGCGATGAAAATCGCCCACGTCGCAGAGGGGTTCGGGCTGGACGTCGAATTCCACGCCCCTGGGCCAGCCCAGCGCCACTGTATCGCGGCAACGCGCAATGCGAATTACTACGAACTCGCCCTCCTGCATCCCGACTGCCAGAACACACAACCACCGGTGTACGAGGGGTCGTACTCGGACCTGATTGATACGGTCGACGAGAACGGAACGGTGCCGGTTCCCGACGGTCCGGGACTCGGGGTCGAGTACGACTGGGACTTCATCGAAGCGAATCAGACGGGGAGTGTCCATCGATACGACTGAGACGTGAAACGGGAAAAACCAAGTGACGCTCCGGGACGCCCTCGACGTATTGCAGATGACACATCACGCCTGAACCTGACTCCTCGTCGAGCACTGCTCGGTTCTCCAAGATACCGTCCCAACCGCAGTGAAGGACATAGTT
>JBDGTL010000001.1:0-2850 GCA_042216905.1 Halodesulfurarchaeum sp. | reverse complement strand
ATAGCCAACGGTCGCAGTAAAGAACGTAGCCAACGATCGAGTCGTAGAACGCTCCCACGCGTCACGTCGGAATTCCTCCACGGACAAGGAGAAATTCGCGCTCGTGCTCGGCGTTGACGCTCGGGGAACCACAGCGGAAACGCCGGGGTCCGACCTATGGCCGCTTTAACGCGCCTTCCGCATCGAAGAGGCTGTGACTGTCTTTCGGCTCACCGGGATGGTCGCGGGCGGCGTCGGGATCGAATTCGACGCCCAGACCGGGACTGTCCGGCACCTCGATCGTTCCATCGGACACCTCCCATTCGTAGTCGATTATCTCCTCGCCCCACTCGACGTCTCGACTCATGTGTTCGAGGATTTCGAGGTTTTCCAGGCCCGCACAGAGATGGAGCGACGCGGCCGTGCTAACCCCAGCGTTCGGATTGTGCGGAGCCACTGTCATGTACCGCGATTTCGCCATCGAGGCGGCGTGTTGCACCTCCGTAAGGCTCCCGTAATTCGTGACGTCCGGCTGGATGATGTCACAGGCTTGCTTTCGGACGAGTTCCTCCATCGTGGCGTTGTTGTAGATGCGTTCCCCAGTCGCAACGGGCATCGAGACGTGCTGGTTGACGTCGGCCATAACCTCCCTGTCTTCGAGTTCGACCGGTTCCTCGAGGAACATGATATCGTACTCCTCGAGCGCGTTTGCCACCTCGATCGCTCCCCGACGGGTGAAACGCCCGTGACAGTCGAGGGCGATTCCGACGTCCCATCCGACGGCGTCCCTGATCGCCTCGAGGAGTTCGGCGACTTCGCCGATCTGATCGTCGCTCAGGGAGTACTCGTAATGGGCGAATGGATCGCACTTCAGTGCATCGTACTCTTGCTCTTCGACTGCTTTCGTGGCGTGGTGTGCGTAGTTCTCCGGGGTTCGTTCCCCGATGTGCCACCCGTTCGCGTAGACGGGAATTTCGTCCCGAACCTTCCCGCCGAGCAGTTTCCAGACTGGCTCGCCGTGATACTTCCCGGCGATGTCCCACAGGGCAATGTCGATGGCTGCCGCGACCGCGTTGATGAGTTTCCCCGCCCGCCAGGCGAACGGATATCGCGTAAGACGCCGGTTGATCTTCTTTCGATTCAGTGGGTCTTCCCCGATGACGTAGTGTTTATGCGCCTCTGCAGTCGCCTCGAGGGCCTCCGTCAGACCCTCCCCGCTCAACGCCTCTCCAACACCGGTGATGCCTTCGTCGGTCTGTACCTGGACGAAAAACCAGTTTCGCCAATCCGCATCGACGATGAACGAATCGACACCTGTCACTTCCATCGGTACAAGTACAATACTCCTCGGGTGTCGGACAAATAGGTATCGATATTCGGAGTGTATGAACGGATGACGGATTGTACCCGGGGGCGATGTCTATTCGATATCCTCGATTGTGATTCGGTAAACCACGTCTCGTGAGGGATATTTCGTCAAACCGTGGATCGGATGTATAATGCACGAATTCCTGGGGCACGCCCAGTCACTCTCGTACCGAGGTCAGCCAATACAACGGTATCGAAAGCCCGATACGATGTCACCGGGGTTTGACCGATACGACACCTGCCAAGATTTCGACCATTCCCGGTAGATTTATTCGTTACTCGACGGCAATGGTGCATCTGTATGTCAGACGTTCGAATTACCGACGTCGAAACGTTCGTGGTCTCGAATCCGTGGAAGCCGTGGGTGTTCGTCAGGCTCCATACCGACGCTGGTGTGACCGGTCTCGCCGAAGCGACGACCCACGACAAACCCCGGTCCGTCGTGGCAGCTATCGAGGAGATGGAAGACTACATCGTCGGCTCCGATCCCTTCGATACGGAACGGCGATGGCTCGAGATGTACCGGGACGAATGGTTCTCCAAGAACGTCATCAACACGACTGTGATTTCGGCCGTCGACATCGCGAGTTGGGACATCAAGGGGAAACTCCTCGATGAACCGGTGTACGAGTTGCTCGGGGGTGCAGCCCATGGGACCCAGTTGCGAACCTATGCGAACGGCTGGTACACGGAGGCTGGTGGTGACCCCGACGGGTTCGCCGAAGCGGCAGCGGACGTGGTCGAGGACGGGTACGACGCGATGAAGTTCGATCCGTTCGGGACAGCGTGGCAAACGATGAGTCGGTCCGACCTCAATCACGCAGTCGACATCGTCGCTGCCGTCAGGGAGGCCGTGGGCCCGGACGTGGATCTCCTCATCGAGGGTCACGGTCGATTTACCACTGGGCAAGCGCTCGAGGTCGCACGGAAACTCGAACCACACGAACCCACGTGGTTCGAAGAGCCATGTCCACCGGATTCGATAAACAGCCTTCGGGAGGTTGCTGCCAAGGCCCCGGTGCCGATTGCGACCGGCGAGCGCCACCTCACGAAACACGAGTTCTTCGACCTCGCGACGCGAACGGAAATCGACGTCTTCCAGCCCGACCTCATGAACGCGGGCGGGATCACGGAGGGGAAGAAAATCGCGGGGCTCGCAGAAGCCGACCACGTGAATATCGCGCCCCACAACCCCCAGGGCCCGGTCGCGACCGGGATCTACGCCCACTTCAACACGTCCGTCCCGAATTTCATGATCCAGGAACTCTTCCAGACGTACGACGTGGAGTGGGTCGAGGACCTCCTCGAGAACCCGATTACCGTCGAAAACGGGTACGTCGAAGTGCCCGACGGTCCCGGCTTCGGAATCGAACTCGACGAGGACACCGTCGAAGAACATGCCTACGAAGAGGACCAGGTCCACACGATCAACCTCTTTGAAGAGGACTGGGAACAGCGAGAACTCGCCGGGGATTCCTGAGCAACCGAGAGACCGGATCGATT
>JBDGTL010000086.1:42901-49226 GCA_042216905.1 Halodesulfurarchaeum sp. | reverse complement strand
TTAGGACGCTGTCCCGTAGGGGTCCGCCGGTTCGAATCCGGTCCCGCGCAGTGAACGGAGGGCGGCGGTCCCGACCGGAGTGAGCGAGCAGGCACGGATTTGAGCCCTGGAAATCGAACGGAGTGAGATTTCCTCTGGTTCGAATCCGACCCCGCGCAGTGAAAACGGGGGGCTGCGACGCCGCCCGGGGTGAACGAGCAGTCACGGATTTGGGCCCTGGAAGGTTTGCACAACGGAGTGAGCACGTCTTTCTCCGGTTCGAGTCCGAACCAGCGTGTTGCCGTTTCGCGTGCAATATTGCAGGGTGTCTGGGGCATCCGACGGTACGACCAATACCAGTGTCTACACCTCCGATTGAACGTTGGAAAATGATCGACCGCGGCGACGTCACGACCCAGAGATGGACGGGGAGGAATTCCACCAGGATCGGTAGATCGGTGAATCTCTCGATCGATCAGTGATTCTCTTTATATTGGTTGACCAATTCCTGCATCGACTCCTTCGCGTCGCCGAACAGCATGTTCGTATTGTCTTTTGCGAACAGTGGATTCGGGATTCCGGAGAATCCGGGACTGAGACTCCGCTTGTTAACGACCACGGTACGTGCATCCGATACGTTCAATATCGGCATGCCCGCGATCGGACTCGATTCGTCCTCGTTCGCGACGGGGTTCACGACGTCGTTGGCACCGGTCACGAGCACCACGTCGGTCTGCGAGAAGGTCGGATTGATCTCCTCGAGTTCCTTCAACTTCTCGTGGGGTACGTCGGCCTCGGCCAGGAGCACGTTCATGTGACCCGGCATCCGACCGGCGACTGGATGGATGCCGAACTCCACCTCGACGCCGTCCTCCTCGAGTTGTTCGGCGAGTTCGGCGACCGCGTGCTGGGCCTGCGCGACCGCCATCCCGTACCCGGGAACGATCACCACTCGCTGGGCGACGTCGAGCAACATCTCGACCTCTTCCGGGGACGTTTCGGTGATATTGCCCTCGTATACGTCCTCCATCTCCTCCTCGCTCGTCTCTTCGCCGAAGCCACCGAACAACACGTTGGCTAGCGACCGGTTCATCGACTCGCACATGATGATCGTGAGGATAATTCCCGAGGTTCCCACGAGGGTCCCTGCGATGATCAGGACTGTATTATTCAATACGAAACCCGTCGCTGCCGCCGCGAGCCCGGAGTAGGAGTTGAGAAGCGCGATGACGACGGGCATATCGGCACCCCCGATGGGAATGACGAGGAGGATTCCGAGTAGCGATGCTGCGAGCACGAGCAACCAGTAGGGAGGGATCCACCCTGTGCGAAGAAAGCCACCGAAGACCTGTGGCTGGACGACGAGATAGCCTCCGAACAGGACGGCGGTTCCCAGCGCGAGCACCTTGGCTGCGTGATCGCCGGAGAACCTGATTGCTGAGTCGTCGACGACGCCGTGTAACTTTCCGGCCGCGACGAGACTCCCCCAGAACGTTACGCCGCCGATGATCCCGGAGGCAGCCGCTGCGGTGGCGACGTCGACGGGAAGACTGGTTGCGTTCCCGACGGTCTGGAGTCTGTCGATCAACTCCGCCCCCGCGACCAGCGCCGAGGCACCGCCCCCGAACCCATTGAACAGACCGACGAGTTGGGGCATCTCCGTCGTCTCGACCGTGTACGAGAGGCCGGTCCCGATCGCACCGCCGAGAATGATTCCGGAGAAGAGGACCAGGGGAGATATGATCCGGAACCCGACAACCGTCACCGCCACCGCTGTAAACATTCCCAGGGCGGAGAGGAAGTTACCTCGAGTGGCGGATCGCGGGTGGGTGAGGTCCCGGAGACCCTGAATGAAGAGAATCGAGGCAACGAGGTATGCCACAGAGAGAACCCACGGCGGAAGTAACACTGCCATCTCAGTTCTCACCACCCTGTCTGAACTGATCGAGCATGGAGTGGGTGACCAGGTACCCACCGACGACGTTGATCGTGGCCATGACGACCGCGAGGAAACCCAGAGCGGTGGCCAGCGTGGTCGATCCGGATCCTGCCACCACGACAGATCCGATGAGCGTGATGCCCGAGATGGCGTTTGCCCCGGACATCAGGGGCGTATGCAGGTTCGTGGGAATCTTCGTTATGACTTCGTAGCCGAGGAATCCCGCGAGGACGAACAGCGTAAGATTGTGAAGTAGTGCCATCGGTGATCACTCCGTGTCCTCCTCTTCCTCGGTCTCTTCCTCCAGGTGTGGGTCGCGGCGGACACCGTCGTGGGTCAGCAACGTGGCGTCGACGATTTCGTCTTCCGTGTCCACGTCGATCTCGCCGTCGGTGAGGAGGAGGTCGAGGAAGTTTCTGACGTTGGTATCGTACAGTTCGCTCGCGTGTCGGGGAACTGTCGCCGGGAGGTTCGTCGGTCCCAGGACGGTGACGTCCTCGTACTCGACAGTTTCGTCCGGTTCTGTCACTTCACAATTACCCCCGCTCTCCGCCGCGAGGTCCACGATGACCGACCCAGCGTCCATCCCTTCGACCATCGATTCGGTGACCAGTTCGGGCGCGGTCTCGCCAGGGACTGCGGCGGTCGTGATAACCACGTCAGAGTCAGCGACGACCCGTTGCATCATCTCGCGTTGTTTCCGGTAGAACTCCTCGTCCATCTTCCGGGCGTGTCCCTCCTCGTCCGCGGAGTCCTCCGTCTCCAGGTCGAGTTCGACGAATTCCGCTCCGACGCTCTCGACTTCTTCTTTCACTTCCGGCCGGATGTCGTAGGACGTCACCGTCGCCCCCAACCTGTCGGCCGTCGCGATGGCCTGGAGACCGGCGACTCCCGCCCCCACGACGAACACGTCTGCCGGTTGGACGGTTCCCGCCGCGGTCATCATGAGGGGGAACAGTTTGGGTAGTTGCTCGGCACCCAATATCGCCGCTTTGTACCCACCGATATTGGCCTGCGAGGACTGGGCGTCCATTTGCTGAGCGCGACTGATCCGCGGGACGAGTTCCAGGGAGAACGCGCTGACGTCTTTCTTCGCGAGGTCGTCGAGTGAAGCATCAGCCCTGTATGGGCCAAGCAACCCGATGACGATTTGCCCCTCAGTATAGGGGTCTGATGTTCGCTCGGGATTCGCCCCGAGTCCCCTGACCTGGAGCAGTATCTCGGCACGGTCGAAGACCGTTTCCCGATCCGGTGCGATCGAGCACCCGGCGTTTCGGTATTCTTGGTCCGAATACCCGGCATTGGATCCCGCTCCCGATTCCACGACCACCTCGTGGCCGCGGTCCGCGAGTTTCTCGGCGCCGGACGGTACGAGGGCGACACGCGTCTCGTTCTCGGCTATCTCTTCTGGAACCCCGACAATCATCGTCTCCTCCCAGATATCGATGACGGACACCTGGCCGTGGCGATCTCTTTGTTCGATGCCCCTGGATCGTCATCCGGGAGTTCGGACGGCGATCCCACGTCGGAACGATGGGTTCGACTGACGACCAACATATGGGGGGTGTCTTGTTGTCTGATTCGCCCTTCGCTCCATAAACCCCGGCATTTTCCGGAATATCTGGGGGCTTCCAAACGTATTTATACTATTTTAACTTCGAACAGGGTTAATTTGAAATCTGCCCCGTTATCCGACGTCAGTCACATTCACGCAGCCTTCGTACCTTACACGTGGGTTTGTGCAGTGTGTCCACTGCTCTTCTCGTAGCGGGATGAATGCGCACGTGGCGTAGCAGGGTTGACTGAGGTCTCGTATGTTGACTGTGGGCTTGTGAGTTGACTGTGGGATTGGGTTTGCAGGATAGACACTGGTCTTCGGTTTGAAGATTTGAAAATGGTCTCTACATTATGGGACTGTTACGGGACTGAGATTGGTCACCGGAATGCAGGACTGAATCCTGTCCTCTATTGCAGACGGACGTGTGATCTCGTTGATGAATGTTCAAAGGCCTGATGAATGTCCGAAGGCGCTCCTTCGTAGTAGCAGTCGACGGAAAACAGGCATGCAGGCGTCTGCCGCTGGTACAAACCTTTTTACTCGGAACGCGACTCGAATCACCTAATGGCCGATCTCTCCGACCTCCTCGAGGAAATCGTCTCGGACGTCGACGCACTCTTCCTTTTTTCTCCGAGCGGTTCGTACTACGACACCGCCACGGCGATCGAGGACGTCGACGTCGTGGTGGTTGCACCGGACAATTCAGTCGGAGCGGACACGTTCGTCGAACTCCCCCTCGAGTTCGACTCGGTCGAGGATCGGATCCGGTTCGGTCTCGAAGGTGCCGTTGATCGTGACGTCGTCGAGGAAGGTGACGAGATCGTCTGTGCAGCCTCAATCTACGCCGATGAAATCGACATGATGACCCGGGTGCGGGTGGAACACCACGCCGACACCGGGGTGTACGACCTCTTCACCGATTCTCGCGCGGAGCCCGGCGTTATCAGGAACGTCTTCGAACTCGCGATCGAACTCGGACGGAAGGGGCAAAAGGGTGAGCCCGTCGGGGCGCTCTTCGTGGTCGGTGACGCTGGAAAGGTGATGAACAAGTCCCGACCGCTGTCGTATAACCCATTCGAGAAATCACACGTTCAGGTCGGTGACCCGATCGTGAACGTGATGTTGAAGGAGTTCTCCCGCTTGGACGGAGCGTTCGTCATCTCGGACTCGGGCAAGATCGTCTCCGCCTATCGGTACCTGGAACCGTCCGCCGAAGGGCTCGATATCCCAAAAGGGCTCGGCGCGCGGCACATGGCGGGTGGGGCCATTACCCGGGATACCGGAGCCGTGTCGATCATCCTCTCCGAGAGCGACGGAATGGTTCGGGCATTCAAAGGCGGGGACCTGATTCTGGAGCTGGATCCGGAGGCGTATTGAATGTACGAGTGGGTTCGCTCGATCGGCGTCGAATTCCAGTATCTGGTTTCAGCGGGCGTCCTCGTCATAGGGTTCGTCGGCGGGTACCTACTGGGTCGGATAAACCACCGGATCTTGCGGACTGCCGGGGTTCCGGACGCCATCGAATCGACGAGCCTCGAGCGGACCGCGAGGAAATTCGGGACGGACACGGTATCGATCGTCGCACGGGCTACCGCCTGGATCATTTACGCAATCGCGATTCTCGTTGCCCTCGAGGTCGCAGACATCGTCGAGACGGCCCTACTCCTCACCCAGGTGGCGACACTCCTCCCCTCCTATCTGCTCGCGATTGCTATTGCAATCGCCGGATTGTTGCTCGCTGACAAGGCGGAGGTACTAATCAACGAGTCGCTCAGGGGTGTGAAGGTCCCGCAAGTCAATCTCGCCGCGACGTTCGTCCGGTATACGGTCGTGTTCGTCGCGATTCTCCTGGCACTCGCCCAGATCGGGATTGCCGTCGGAGCTTTGCTCATCCTCCTGGGTGCGTACCTCCTGGCCCTCGTCGTTTTCGCCGTCGTCGCTTTCCATCAGTTGCTGATCGCCGGGGCCACGGGTCTGTACATCGTGTTGCACCAGCCCTACACGATCGGCGACCGGATTGCCGTCGGTGACAGGGAGGGAGTCGTCCAGGAGATCACGCTCTTCGTCACGCACGTCGAGGCTGACGGTCACGAATTCATCATTCCAAACCACTTGGTTTTCAGGGAGGGCGCCGCGCTGCTTCGGGATTAATCAGACTCTGCCGGTGTCGCCGGAACGCCTGAGACAGTCGAATCCTCCGGGACGTCACTGGTTACGAGGGAATTCGCCGCGACCTGTGCCCCCGATCCGATCTGGACGCCCGGGAGGACGATCGTTCCCGCCCCGATCATCGCACCCTCCCCGACGTACACCTCCCCGGTCCGGTATTCGTCTTCGAGGAATTCATGACACAGGATCGTGGCGTCGTATCCGACGGTCGCGTGATCGTCGACGGTGAGGAGTTCGGGGAAAAAGACGTCGGGTGTCGCTTCGAGGCCCCAGGAGACACCCGTACCGACGGTCATGCCGAGTCGTCGATAGAGCCAGTTCTTGAGGCGCAGGCTCGGGGAGTGCCGGGCGGCGACGATAACCGCGTAGTTCCTGGCGACGGTCCACGGGGGCTTCACGTCCGTCCAGTGCTGCATCGAGTTCCCCGGCCCGCTCGTCTGATGACGAGTAAGACGGTCGTGCCGACTCTCGGTCACGACCGACCACTTCGGGTCGGTGGGGCTTCAACCCCGAGGTTCGTGGTGGGAGGCTCTCCGGGTTCTCCCTCCGATGGACCCGCCAGAGTCTCGACCAATCTGGAAAGTGGCGCAACCGGATTGGTTGACATACGGGATCAGTCGAAATCCCACAAGTGCCAAAAGAAGGTCACGGAGTGAGATACCTCGAGTGATTTTCACGGA
>JBDGTL010000086.1:30174-42801 GCA_042216905.1 Halodesulfurarchaeum sp. | reverse complement strand
CGAGTGATTTTCTTGGAGTGAGATCCCATCGTGACTTACCCGGAGCGAGATACCGAGGTGACGTGCACCATTTCCTGCCTCGGGGTCGATCCTTTTGAATTCCCGACTGTCGTCCCATTATCATTTTCGTCCGGCGATCAGTATCTGCTGGCGGCGAAGACGTCCCTCCGATCACAGCCGGACAGTACATGCTTCCCCCCGGACGGAAACAGTAGATATATAGACCTAATTCGAACCACGGGTGAACGGACATCCCGTGGCCGAACAGAAGGTCCTCCGGAGCAGACTGAGGGACGGAACCACGACTGGACGGGGGCAATGCGAAACCCATCGAGGGTCGGAAAAAGCGCCCCCGGAAAACCGATACCAGCCCCGAACGGGGAGAACGGAAGCCGGAAACGATGGGCCGAACGCCTTCGTATCTGGGCGAGCGTTACCGCTCCACCGGGGTAAAGTCGCCTGTTATGTCCCAGTCGTGAATGCAAAAGACGTTCCCGACTTCGTCTCCGACCTGCCAGGCGGCGAGGTCGTCGTCCCATCGTTCCTCGCGTCCACACTGGGTACAGGTCCTCGACACTGGTCGGCGGATTTCTACGTTCATTATCGGGACTATTCTTCTCGTGCTATATAAGCACACACAATGAAGACAGGTATTGCGTCGACCACAATGGACGATGTCGGGTCCACCTGGCCCCGGGCCCGTCAGTCCGACCGTCAGTCGATCCCGGACAGATCGAGTCCGATCGTGCCGAGGGAGTATCCAGTCGTGGTTCCCTCGGTGTCGAGCAGATAGATAACGGCTGGTCGGTGGCCGACCTCGATTCGATTACTCTGGAGTGTGTCGAATGCTGACTCGGAGAAACTCGAACAATCGACCAGGAGAACGACCCCACCCGCGTGCGCCTCGAGTTGGCCGTTGGTTTTCGTTTCGACGGTACTCTTGATCGCCTCAATCGGTGAATCGGCGTTCCGACGGCTGACCGGTGCCGGGCGTGTGACCTCGACGAGCGTGGTCCCACCGTCTCCACTCACCCGGAAGTCGATCGAATGCCCGGTCGTGACCGACGCCTCTGGTTCGATTTCGTACCCGTTCGAGGCGAGGAGATATGCCGCGTTGAACTCTCCCATTGCGGCCGTCATTCGGTCGGGTTCTCGCTCCTCGGAGGTCCCGATTTTTCCTGCCATTACCTCCCGGTACGGATCCAGAACACCGCTTTTGAGGAACTCCTCGTAAAACGTGAGCGCGGACTCCCGGTCTGCCTCCGGGAACCCGGCGCTGTGCTCCGAGAAGAACCATCTCGAGGAGTCCCGGCCGTCTTTGGAGAGGAAGACCGGGAGGAAAAACCAGGAGATGTGGGGGTACTGTTCGAGCCAGGGATCACGTTCGTGCAGGGTCGCGAGGAGTTCCCGCTGGGCCCACTGGGAGATGTCGGACGGGGCTCCATCCAGCGATATTTTTTCCGTCCGCCAGAGTGTCTTCGGGGTCTCCGTATTGCCGACCCAGTACCCCTCTCTGTCGTTCCACGCGAACAGCGCGAGATCGCCGTTGTCCATATCGAACCGTCTCGCCTCGAACCCGTCCGGGGCTTTGAACCAGGGTCGAGTGATCGTTGCGCCAATAGTAGAATCGAGCGGCTGGTAGATCCCGGATTCCACCGCATCGGTCGTCCAGGACCTCGTCGAGTGCCGAAAACGGAGCGGACTGGCCACAGGCATACTGGACCGGCGATGCGGTTACGTCTTCCGACCGAGGTTCTTCGGAGCGACCCCCACTCGCCCGGATTCCCTCGATTCAGTGCGTCACCGGACGATCGTGTCGTTCGCCGCGGAATGACCCGTACCTATTCATTCCTCACCTCGAAACTATGGAATCGATGGAAGTCGGGGAACTGATGACGACCGACGTCAAGTCGGTCACGGAATCCGCGTCTCTCGCGGAGGCGGTGGGCGTCATGCTCGAAGCGGACGTGGGAAGCGTGATCGTCGTGGACGAGGACGTTCCCGTCGGAATCGTTACCGAGACCGACGTGCTCAGGACCGCGTATTCGCGCGACGTGCGCTTCAGCGAGATTCGTGTGAACGAGGCGATGACCGCCGAGGTGATCACCATCGAACCCGAGTCGACGGTCCGCCGTGCCGTCGAGTCCATGAACGAGAACCACGTCAAGAAACTCCCGGTCGTCTCCGACTTCGAGGTCGTGGGCATCGTGACGCTCTCGGACGTCGTTCGCGAACATTTGACCTTGATCTCCGAGGCCGAGGGCCGACGGAAGCGACGCGAGGACTGGTTCGCCGAGGACGATTGAACTGGGTTTCTCCTGGTGAACACCTCCCCCGATACGTATTCCAATATCAATGAATAGAAAACTGGACTGCCACCAGGGGGAGGAGAGCGTGGGGCTCCACGAACCCCTCGTTTGTCGGGGAACCGATTCTCACTCCGCCCTACGAGGAGAGGTTAGTCTCGGTCGTCTTCCACAGAGCGCTCGAACGTCACTCGTTGCGGTTCGTATCCCCTGTCCCGGTAAAAGCGTCTGCCCGCATCGTTCTCGGCCATCACTGACAACGCGACGACGTCGACACCATCCCGCTTCAATTCCGTTTCCGCCCGGTCCATCAGGGCAGATCCGATTCCTCGACCCCTGTTCTCGGGGGTCACGTAGATGTTTTCGACGATACCACGGGTCGCGTCCTGCTCGAAAAGACCTCGCTCCCGGTGGAACATGACGAATCCGACCGGGACCGTCTCCGGCGGGTCCGTGAAGACTGCTTCCTCCCCGCGGTCTTGGTGATACCGGTGTTCGTCGACCCCGACCCCTGGAGAGCGATCGGTGGCAGGTTTTCGTGCGATCAGGACGTTTCGCGATGCGATGTACCGGCCCAGGATGTCGCGAGCGGCGGACTCGTTTCCGGATGGTTCGATGTGTGCTCCGTAGGCCTGTTGATCGGACACCAGGGAGGCCCACAGGGACACTACGTGTTCGAGATCGTCGGCCGTTGCCGTCTCGATGTCGACCTCCGGTTCCATTGTCGAAACCATTCACCCGATAGCAAAAGGCTCCGTCGGATCGGGCGCCATTCAACCACAGTTGTCCCAGGGGCTTTCGATGTGTTGACGGTGTTGGTCCGTTTTCCCACTTCACGAACAATCCCTACAATGAGTTTCTGTATGATCTCATCTTCACTGTTCACTGTTGTTAGTCAATCAATACGTTTGGAAATAGTACTATTGTAATTTTTTGTTTGTATAAAAAAACCCATTTTGTAAATCAATTGAGTAGAATTAAAAATAGATTTATTATAAATTATCTGAGTTAGTATTGGAAAATAGCCCTATTGAAAATTATCTGAATTAGAATTAACACTAATTCTATTGTAAATTTCCTTAGTTAGTATTGAAAATAAGCCATTGGAAATTACCTGGGAAAATTTTTAGGTCTCGATACCACAATCGATACTCTCGTCCCTCTCGTCGATAGGTAATCGAATCGATGGATCGGGGTCATTATATAATATATACTGAGTGAACGGATCGAGTCGTGATCTGGGTCCGTAGATTCGGAGGAATGTACGTCGCCATCGCGGGGAAATACGTTCTCGTTGTCCACCCCGAACGTGTCCCGATCGGGCTTCCATTCTCGGATACTTGGCACTTGTTGGCAGATGTCGTTCGCAAAGAAAGGTTTAACCGCGTTAGGTGGCAGTGAGACACTAAACGGGTGCTTCAATGACGCAGGTTGCCACGATGGTGGCCGAAGGGCGAGAACTTCTCCGCTCCAAACCGATTGCCGTATTACTGGTCCTCGGTGCCGTTCTCCTCCTTTTCAACCTCGTTATTCAGCTGGCCAGCGGGGTTCTCGAGGTCAGTCAATTCGTAACGTACGTCTGGGACGGCCTCGTGGTCGGCCTCATCATCGGCCTCGCCGGTATCGGCCTCTCGATGACGTACAGCATCCTGAACTTCGCGAATTTTTTCCCACGGTGACCTCATCACAACTGGTGGTTTCATCGGCTGGGGGACCACGTTCCTCGTCGCCGGATTCGGTTCGTATCCCTTCGATATTCTGGCCCTCATCGGGCCGGGAGGAATGGTCTACGCGTCGGACCTCGGTATTAACGTTTTCGATACCCCGCTCGCGATTCTCGCCGGACTGGTGGTGGCGACGGCGGCGACGGCGGGGCTGGCGCTTGGCATCGACCGGGTCGCATACCGACCGCTCCGGGACGAAGAGGGGATCATCCTCCTCATCACGAGCGTGGGGGTGGCGCTGGCGCTGCGGTACGGTATCGTCTTCGTCTTCCAGCAATCCACGCGGAGCGTCACCGCGAACGTCCCGGGGATAGCGGTCCCGATCGTCGACGGTGTCATCAACGTTTCATTTCACGAACTAACCCTCGTCGTTGTGGCGGTTGCGCTCATGGGTGGTGTCCACCTGTTGCTCCAGACGACCAAACTCGGGACCGCCATGCGGGCTATGGCCGACAACGAGGACCTGGCCAGGATCACCGGCATTCCGACAGAACGGGTTGTTCGCTGGACCTGGCTGGTGGGTGCGGGCCTCAGCGGAGCAGCCGGCTACCTCATCGCCCTCGAGCGTGGAACACTCAGTTACAATATGGGGTGGTTACTCCTCCTTCTCATCTTCGCGGCGGTCATCCTGGGTGGAATCGGCTCGATCTACGGGGCAATCGCCGGTGGGCTCGTCATCGGACTGACCAGCAAAGTTTCCCTCGTCTGGCTACCCGAGGCGACGTTCGCGCGTCCGATGGCGTTCCTCGTGATGATCCTCATCCTGGTGTATCGGCCACAGGGAATCTTCGGCGGGAGGATGACAGCATGACTCTCCGCGAGCGAATCTCTCCTGTCTCCGAGCGAATTACTTCTGTCGTCGAACTCGACCGCCCCGGGAGTAGACACGACCTCGTCCTCATTCTGGGCGTGATGCTCGGACTGTTCGTGGTCTATACGGCGTTCGGGATGATGCTCGGGTACGGAGTGAACGGCATCGCCCGGGCCCTCCGTCGAATCACGTTCCTGACTGCTGTCTACAGTCTCGTTGTACTGGCCCTCAATTTGCACTGGGGCTACGCCGGTCTGTTCAACATCGGCGTGATTGGGTACATGGCAGTCGGCGCCTACGTAATGGGCATCGTCACGAACCCTGCCCACGCGACGGGTGCCGGGTCCATACCCGGTCTCGGACTCCCGCTTCCGGTCGGGATCCTCCTCGGGATGCTCGCCGCGGCGTTCGTGGGCCTGCTCACCGCGCTTCCAGCCCTCCGCCTCCGTGCGGACTACCTCGCCATCGTGACCGTTGGCGTCTCGGAGATAATCCGGTTCACCCTCAAGTCCGTCACGTTCCAGACGTTCACGATCTTCGGGCAAACGCTCGGTACCGGGGGCGGCAGCGGACTCGGGCTGTACACTGACCCCGAGGCAGTGATCGAGGGGTGGTTCCAGGCGTTCGACGGGATGCTCGGGGGCGCGATCGTGGAAACCGCCAGAACGGTCGGCATCGGCGAGAACGTAATCGAAGGGTGGGTCTACGCCCTCTTTCTCGTCTTCGTGATCGCACTCTTTTACTGGCTCCTCCGGCGGATCGGAAATTCGCCCTTCGGTCGGGTCCTGCGAGCAATCAAGGAAGACGAGGACGCCACGAATGCCCTCGGAAAGAACACCCCTCTCTTCAAAATCAAGGCGTTCATGCTCGGGACGGCACTCATGGGCCTGGCCGGTATGCTCTGGTACGGGAGCCAGGGATTCTTGAATCCCAACGCGTTTCGACCCGAGACGACCTTCTTCATCTGGATCGCCCTCATCATCGGTGGGGCCGGATCGAACACGGGAAGTATCATCGGCGGCGCTCTCTTCGCTGGTGTCCTCTTCGAAGGACCGAGATACGTCCGGAACCTCCTCAATCACGCCTTCAACCTCGGTGACTCGCCGGCGAATTTCATCGACGCACTGGCCCAGTTACTCGTCCTCGACGTGACGCCGTTTTTCGCCTACGTCCTGGACCAGATGAACCCACTCAGGCTCGTCATTACCGGCGTCGTCCTCGTCTGGCTGATGCACAACAGACCACAGGGATTGCTGGGGTGACGAAAGGAACCGGCGTCTGCGATCCCGATCCTGCAAAGCCAACGGGGTGAGGACGATGAGTGAGACCGAATTCGGCGCACGCGGCTCCGGAGAGACGCCAGGATCCGAGGAGCATACCGGACCAGTCCTTCAGGTCGACGGTCTCGAAAAGCACTACGGGGGAATCGTCGCCGTCGACGGGGCCAGTTTCGACGTGGAACGGGGAACTATTACCGGGCTTATCGGGCCGAACGGAGCGGGCAAGTCGACGACCTTCAATTGCATCACCGGTGCCGTGGATCCGGACGGGGGGAGTGTGACCTTCGAGGGCGAAGACATCACCGGACTCGAACCGTACGAAGTGGCACACGAGGGCCTGGTCAGGACGTTTCAAATCGCGCGGGAACTGGCCGAGATGACAGTCCTCGAGAACCTGATGCTGGCACCGATGCACCAGCGAGGCGAACTCCTCTGGCGTTCGGTCACTCCCGGATTCCGCGCGTCTGTAATCGATGAGGAAGAGGCGGTCCTCGAAGACGTCTGGGAGATGCTCGAGTTCTTCGACATCGCCCACCTCGCAGAGGAGGAGGCCGGGAACTTGTCCGGGGGCCAGCGGAAACTCCTCGAACTCGCCCGTGCGCTGATGACCGACCCCGACATGCTATTGCTCGATGAACCCTTTGCCGGCGTGAATCCGACCCTGGAGCAACGACTCCTATCTCACCTCCACGAACTCCGGGAAGAGGGCTACACGTTCCTGATCGTCGAGCACGATATGGATCTCATCATGGAACACTGCAGTCGCGTCCTCGTGATGCATCAGGGGACGATACTCGCGGATGGGACCCCGGACGAGGTCAAAAACGACGAGCGTGTGATCGAGGCATATCTCGGGGGTGAGGTGTAATGGCGTTGCTGGAGGTCCGGGACCTCGACGCCGGGTACGGTGACATGCAGGTTCTTGACGGGGTCGACCTCGACGTCGAATCCGGCGAGTACGTCACCATCGTCGGGCCGAACGGGGCCGGAAAATCCACCGCGATGAAATCGATTTTCGGCCTCACAACGGTCTTCGACGGCACTATTACGTTCGGCGGAACCGACCTGACCGGAATGGCCCCGGAGGCGATCATTCGGGAGGGACTCGGCTACGTGCCCCAGAGCGAGAACATCTTCCCCTCGCTTAGCGTGATCGAAAACCTGGAAATGGGGGCCTATATCCTCGATTCCGTCCCGCAGGATGCCCTCGAAGCGGTCTTCGAACGCTTTCCGGTCCTCGAGGAGCGGAAACACCAGAATGCGGGAAGCATGAGTGGCGGCCAGCAACAGATGGTCGCGATGGGACGGGCGTTGATGCTCTCTCCCGAACTCCTCCTCCTTGACGAACCATCTGCCGGACTCGCTCCCGACCTCGTCGAGGACATGTTCGAACGGATCGCTCGGATCAACGAGGACGGGACGGCGGTTCTCATGGTCGAACAGAACGCGAAGAAAGCCCTCCGCCAGTGTGACCGGGGATACGTTCTCGCCCAGGGACAGAACAAACACGAGGATACCGGCGACGCCCTGCTCGCGAACGAACAGGTTCGACGGGATTTCCTCGGCGGTTGATTGCCGGTGATTTCGAGCGAATTCGTGGTCACTTTCATTCCGTGAGGGAATTGAAGCGACCTGGATAGTGTCCCCTCAGCCGCCGAAATTGACCGTCTCGACCGTTTTTATGTCTCCGGCTTCGGTGAATTTGAAGTACTGGTAGGTGACAGTCTTCATGTCTCCGTTCTCGTCGAAGTCGACCGCGCTCGACGCTCCATCGTATTTCACGTCTTCACCCTCGGCGGCCATTTTGACTCCCTCGGCGAGGTTCTCGGGGGTGACACTTGTCCCGCCGGGCTTGGCGACTGGATTCATCTGGTCCCTGACGGGCGGGCCTGAATTCTCTCCGGCGGCCGCATTCGCGAGCATGACGACCGCCGCCGCGTCGTAAGTGTGGGCCGTGAAGACCCCTGGATCCTGCCCGTATGCTTCCGTAAATGCGGTATTGAACGCATCTCTGGCCGGACCCGAGGCGAGTGGGGAGGACCCACCGACGTTCGTCATGCTATGTCCGACGCGCTCGGGCAGGTCGCCCGACTTGAGGCCGTCGGTTACGAGAATGTCCCGGTCCATACTGTAATCCGCGTAGTAATCCTTGAACAGCTGGACGCCGCTTTGCGGGTAGCCGATCACAACCAACACGTCGGGGTCGTCCCGCAGTGCGCGGTTGAGCCGCGACGTGTACGACGATTGCTGTTTCTCGAAGGAAACCTTCGCCTGGACGGTTCCCCCACGTTCGGTGAAGGAGGAGGAGAAGGCCTCCGAAAGGCCCTGCCCGTAATCGTTGTTGACGTACAACGTCGCGGCGGTTCGATTCCCCTGGTTCTCGTAGGCGATCTGGGCGAGCACCCGTCCCTGCAGTCGATCGCTCGGTGCCGTCCTGAAAATGAACCCGTTGTCATTCAGGTTTGTTACGCTCGGAGCCGTGCTCGACGGCGAAATCCCCACGATCTCGTTCGGGATGAACACTTGCTTGCTCACCGGGATGTTGATGCCCGACGATGCCGGGCCCACGACTGCCGGATAGCCCGCGTTAACGAGCGTCGTTGCGCCACTGATCCCGGCAGACTGGTTGGTCTGGGTGTCCTGCACCTGGTGGTCGATCGTCTGTGGGACATCCGCGTCGTTCACCGCCGATATAGCCAACTCGGCGGCCTTGATCATCGGCTTCCCGAGCGGCCCCTGTCACCGGTCTCTGGAAGTAATACGCCCACTTTGATAGTTCGACCGCCATCGCCGCCATTGCCGCCACCGCCGCCACCACCGGTACAACCCGCCAACCCGGCGATCCCGGTCACGCCGGCGGCCTTCAGGAACTGTCGCCTGTCAATATCTGCCATACGAACACTCCATGTTTTTACTCCATTATAAAATTGCCTTACCAGCGAATTTCTGTCGGGGTCGAAAACGTCACTATATAAGGCCTAGTCACTCGTTGGAGTTTCGGACGAGGTGCGAGAGGAGTACTTGTGAGATATCAGTATCGACCCCCGTGACCGTGATAGGACGAACCGAGTCGAACCTGCATCTCAGGGCGCTTCGGACCGTACCTCACATCGACCGGCAGTCGGGACAGAGCAACTGGCCGTTGACGTTGACGAGGTCGGGGGTGAGGCTCCCGCACACCTCACAGATGCTCTGGTTCGAGTATTCTTCGTCGATCCCCGTTCCCTGGTTTCGGTCGCCTTCCGAGCCGAGCGGGTTCGTTCCCTGCCCCATCTCGGAGGGCTCCCACGTCACCGTTGTGACGAGTTCCCGTGGACTGATGACCCCGATGAGTTCATCGGGAGCCTCCACGAGCACGAGATTGACGTTCGAATGTGCGAGGTGGCTCGCAACCTCGTTGACCGTGGAATCAGGGGGGACCGACACTGGGGAATCGTGCATTATCTCCGAAACGGGCGTTGAATCCAGGTCGGTTCCGTCGGCGATCGAATCGAGGAGTTCCGCTGCTGAGACGGTCCCGACGGCGGAGCTTCCGTGCAGGACAACTGCGGACGTCTCTCCGGCGTCCCGCATCAACTCGATAGCGCCCCGGACCGAATCGGACTCGCTCACCCCCACGAAATCACGCGAAACCAGGTCCCGGACCGTGAGTTGATCCATGGTACCTAGTACCCCCGTTTCGGTCTAAAAGGTATCCCCGGCACACTTATGCCCGTTAACTGATTACTATAGTGACTAGCGTTTTCCGGGGCACTCTGGGGGACTGCTGTGCCGATCCGGGACGGCGAATCATTCGTGCAATACGTTCCTGATGTATGAGCCCGATCGGACGCCGCGACCGAAATTCCACACCCACATTGGTACAATGGTTAATATTTTTACTTATATACTGGTGAAACTATCGTTTCACTGCACCTATCTTTTTACTGTACCCTTGTTGGGACGTGTCTCGGGTGATGAAAACGGATGATTTTACCATATCCGGTATTTCCACGTTCGATTTCTCCCGTATTCTTCCACTATTCGGTGCGTCGTGGTGGTCCCACTCGAAATAGAATTGTTCGGTCCCGTCAATTCGACGCTGTTCAATCGACAATCGGGACTTTCATCATACAGAGTCCACCGTCTTTGGGTAATGGAGACGCCCGCATTCACGATCGGGATCGGGGGTGGGACCGGCGCGGGCAAGACCACGGACGCCCGGAAACTCACGGAAAACGTCGAGGGTAGCGCCACGCTCGTTCCCCTGGACAATTATTACACGGACTTCTCCCACCTGGATTTCGAATCGCGGAAATCGATAAACTACGACCACCCCGACGCGTTCGACTGGGACCTCCTCCGGGAGCAACTGTGCTCGCTCCGGGACGGGAACACGGTCCGGATGCCACAGTACGATTTCACGAATCATCTCAGGCGAGACGAACGACGGGTGGTGGAACCGACGCGGGTCATCGTCCTCGAGGGAATCCTGGCGCTATACGACGAGAGAGTCAACGACATTCTCGACCTCCACGTCTACGTCGAGACCGACGCCGACGTCCGCATCATTCGACGAATACGCCGCGACGTAATCGAACGGGACCGGGAACTCGAGGGCGTCATCGACCAGTATCTGGGGACGGTCAAACCCATGCACGAGCAGTTCGTCGAACCGACGAAGAAGCGCGCCGACGTCATTATTCCGGAAGGGGCGAAACGAGCGGCCATCGGCTTGCTCGAGGAGAAGGTCCAGGTCGAGGCACGGACGGGGGTTCTCGATTAGATCAGTTCCGGTACCGTCCATCACGTGCGTTTGTCCTCGTCCACCGGCCTGTCCAGCATCGACGACTCGGATAGCCGCTTCCCCGCGATTAATTCGACCACCACTCCCGAGTCTCAATCCTCGACGTGGTATTTCCACAGTCCACTCGCACGCATCGCGTCTCCGACGGCCGCGTGGAACTCCTGTTTGTCTTCGAACCGGTCCCGTTCGACGTTCTCGAATATCTCGGCCACACTCACCACCGTCTCGTGGTTGATTCGCACCGGCCAGTCGCCGTACTCCTCGAGGAAGGCCGATGTTTCGATCGGGAAATCGTCTTTTGGGGCCATCCGGGAGAGTATCGCCAGGTCGAAACTTCTCTTTCCCTGACTGCCGTGTTTGCCATCGGGGTCGTGGGGCCACTCGCGCTCGCTCGAATCGCTCATCCAGTCACAGTACTCACCGGTACGGCCAAAACAGTTGTCCTCGCCAATCCCCCGCTGGCCGAATTCGGTCTGCCAGCCCCGCTCGTCCTCCAGGGACGTCCAGGTAGTAGCCATTCAGTCCCGGTCCCGAATCCACATTTTGGCAAACCCCATTATATATTGGATAATTCGAATGTTCACCAAACCAGATATTATTTAAATAATGTTTACCAGTTCCTGAAAACTCTACCATGGCCTTATTATTAGCCTGTCCTAAAGACCATTCGTAAGGTACCAACCATGACCCAAACAATACAGGCCAAGCTCTTCGGGAGCGACCTTTCCCTGGAGCTCAACGGCGCCTGGGCCGCATACTGGCTGTTCATCGTTCGCGTGATGACTGGCTGGTGGTTCATGCACGGCGGATTGACCAAACTCTGGGAAACGTACGTCCTCGGACAACCCTTCGGAGCAGGCTGGTTCATCCAGTCCGGCGCCTCCGGGACCGTCGTGGCTCCCATACTCAGTCTCTTCGCCAACCCGACGGGAATCGCCTTTACGAACTTCATGATACCCTGGGCTGAGTTCCTCATCGGACTTGGCATACTCGTCGGAGCGTTCACCCGGTTAGCAGCATTCTTCGGTGCGTTCCTGATGGTGTTCTTCTTCGCGGTGAACCACGCGTGGGCCCACGGATTGTACAGTAGCGATCTGATGGCGCTCGTGCTGTTCATCACCATCGGCGTCTTCGGTGCCGGCCGCGTCTGGGGCATCGATCAGTATCTCGAGAAAATGAACTGGGCGAAGAACCGCAAAGCCCGCTTGCTACTCGGCTAACAGGGGTGAACACAATGACAGAAGAAAACATCACGGCAGTCGACAAGGCCGTAATGATCGCGTCTGGTGCGCTCGTCGTCCTGGGAATGCCAGTCGCTGGAATACTCGTGACCATCACCGGTTCGATGAGTCCGATGGTGACCTGGGCGAAGGGTGATTCCACCGGTCACGCACTGAGCGCGGCCGGAATCCCCGAAGGAGCACAGGTGGTATCCAGTCCACTCATCCTCCCGAACACCCGGGCCCTGTTGCTCGTCATCGCTGTTTTGCTCCTGGGACTGCTTGCGCTGTACAAACTCTTCCAGTCGCCCGCGGAACCCGCACCGACTCCCGTCGGCGCCTCCTCGGAGAACTGAACGAGAACTGAGTTTCGCGTTTCCCACGTGTCGTTTCGGTCGGGCATAGACTGGAATGAGGTTTCCGGGAAACGTCGAACGATTCTTTCTTTGGTCGTGAGGTATGGTAGACAAATCTCTGGCCAATTTTATTATTATTATTAT
>JBDGTL010000086.1:0-30074 GCA_042216905.1 Halodesulfurarchaeum sp. | reverse complement strand
TATTATTATCTAATTTTAAATTATTGCCATTATTATCACCATTACTATTATTACTATTATTATTATTATTTAATTCAAATTTTTATTATGTCACCCACATAATATAGTCACTATTATTTACTAAAATTTGTTAGTCTTATAATTAAATTTGCTATACTTTGTTAGTTTTAACGTAAATAACCTTACTTTGAGAATGTATTATATATTGTTAATATTTATGTGTATCTTCCATTCGTGTTTTCGATATTTGAATACGGTGGGTGTTGATTCGATGAGTTGTTGAGGGGAGAGACAGACTCGTACGGCGGATGGATCGGGCAGGACATAATTGAATGTGCCAATACCGGCGCGTTCAGTCACTCCCTCGAACCGTACCAGCGCGGCCAGTCACCAACGGACGAGAAATAGGGGTTTTTCCTATCGAGCCGGGGCAACCCGGACCGAACCGTCGTCGTCCTCCATAACCACTCGGTGATATTATCAAATCATATTACGACCCGGCTCCACTAGTCACATATGAGCGTTACCGACGATCTGGAGTCGATCGCCGATCCGATCTGGGACGCGATCCTGGATCATCCGATGGTAGTCGCGCTTGGGGATGGGACCCTTGAGGAGGAGCCCTTTCGGTACTGGGTCCGGCAGGACTACCTGTACCTGATCGAATACGCACGGGTGTTCGCACACGGGGCGACGAAGGCGCCGGACCTCGACCGGATGGGCACCCTCGCCGAACTGCTCGAATCGACGATCCACACCGAGATGGACCTCCACCGCGAGTACGCGGCCGAATTCGGCATTTCTGAAAGCGAATTGGAAGCCACGGAGCCGTCGCCGACCACCCGGGCGTACACGGATTTCCTGGTCCGGACGGCGGCCACCGGGACCTTCGGCGACCTGGTCGCCGCGCTCCTTCCATGTATGTGGGGATTCAACGAGACTGGAAACCGTCTCGCCGCCGATGGACTGCCAGCGGACGACCGGTACGCGGAGTGGATCGAGATGTACACCGGCGAGGAGTTCACCGAACTCACCCAGTGGTGCAAGGGGCTGATGGACGACGTTGCCGACGGTGCTCGAGAGGACGAACTGAGTCGGTATCGCGACCTGTTCAGGACCTCCGCCCGCTACGAGTATCGTTTCTGGGACGCCGCCTGGCGACAGGAGGAGTGGTCAGTGTGAGCGAGGACTCGATTGGCCCCGGGAGCGTCCCGGACACGTTCGAGGAGTACACCACTGGCCGGACGAACGCACGCTTCACTGACTGGCTTCGACAGCGGTCCGAACCGAATTGGACCGAGGCGACGACCCATCGGTTCCCGCGAGAATTGGGCGCCGACGAACTCGACGACTGGGTCTTCAGGCGCTACCTGATCCAGGATTACGCGTTTCTCGAGACGCTGGTCGGGACGTTCGGACACGCAGTCGGTGACGCGCCGTCGATGGCGGCGACCTCACGGATCGTCGACTTCCTCGCCGTCCTGACCGCCGACGAGCACGATTACTTCGACCGGGCCTTCGACGCCCTCGACGTTCCAGACGCGGAGATCGCCGACCCCGACGTGACGCCAACGACTCGCACCTTCCAGGACCTCCTCGAACGTGCGGGACGGGAGGGCGGCTACGCCGAGACCCTTGCCGTACTCGTCCCCGCGGAGTGGATCTACTTCGAGTGGGCCACCGCCGTGTCGGGGTCCCCTCCCGATCGCTTCTACCTGGCGGAGTGGATCGACATCCACGCAGAGGATTCCTTCGCGGACTTCGTCGAGTGGCTCCGGTCGGAACTCGACCGCGAGGGAGAAACAGCCTCTCCCTCGCGGCGGGATCGACTCGAACGGCATTTTCGACGAACGGTCGAACTCGAAGTCGCGTTTTTCGAATCTGCGTACGAATCGACGGGAACGGCACAGGCCGGTGAGGAGCGATGGTGAGCACCGCACTGGCACTCGGTCTGACGATCGTCACCCTCGGGCTGTTCACCGCGGTCGGAATCTGGACCTCCCGGGGGCAGGTGAAATCGGTCGAGGACCTCATCACTGCCCGTGATACGGCTGGGGAGGGCCGGACGACGGCGACACTGATCGCCTCGGCGATGGGGGTCTGGATCCTCCTCTCTGCCCCCGAGGCTGGCGCGCTCTTCGGTATCGCGGCAGTGGTCGGGTACGGTCTGGGCGAGGCCGCTCCCATGCTCGTCTACTCGAAACTCGGGCCGCGGATACGGGAGATGATCCCGGACGGACACTCCCTCACCGAATACGCCTACGTGCGGTACGGGAGTGCCATGTACGCCTTCGTGCTCGTCGTCACCGTTCTCTACATGTTCGTCTTTCTCGCGGCCGAACTGACCGGGATCGCACAGACACTCCAGCACGTCGCGGCGGTCCCCCGGTGGCAAACCACTGCACTCGTCGGCGGCTTCGTCCTGCTGTATACCGGCTATGGTGGTTTGCGCGCCAGTATCTTCACGGACACGATCCAGACACTCCTCATTCTCCCGCTGCTCGTCGCGAGTACCATCGCGGTCGTCGTCGCCCTCGGAGGGACGGACGTCGTGTACCAGGGAATCGTGAACGCGAACCCCACGCTCCTCGATCCCGGCTACGTCCCAGGGCTCCGGTTCGGCGTCGCATTGGTCTTCGCCGTACTGGGAGCGGAACTCGTCAACCAGACGTGGTGGCAGCGGATTTACGCCGCCGATGGATCGGGGACCGTCGAGCGGGGCTTTCGGACGGCGACCGTCGCCAACGGGCTGATCCTCTTCGTCGCCACTCTCCTCGGCGTTATCGCGGTCGGGAGCGCACACGTCGTTACGAGTGGACAGGGGTACAACGCCGGTATCGCCTTCTTCGTTTTACTCGAGGGTGCGTTCTCTGAATGGCTCGTTCTCGGGGTTCTTTTGCTGGCCCTCGTGCTCGTGATGAGCACGGCTGATACCCTCTTCAACGCCCTGTCGAGTGTCGTGACGACTGACCTTCCGCGCCTGCTCGATGATCCCGACGACCGGATCCTCCGGAACGGGGCACGGATCTTGACCGTCGTGGTGGCGATCGCGGCCATCCTCGTCAGTTTGCGCGCAAGGAGTGTCCTTCGGCTGTTCTTCGTCGCCGACCTGCTGGGTGCGGCAGTCGCGTTCCCGCTCGTCTATGGGCTTTTCTCCGGCCGACTGTCCGGACCTGGTGCACTCACGAGTAGTCTCGTCGGCCTGGCCGTCGGCTCGGCGTACTTCCCCTTCCCCTTTGGCCTTCACGGGGCAGTCGATTCGGCACTCGGGGGACTCCTTCCTCCTCCCGATCCAACCTATCTCCTCCCGTTCGCGGGAGCGTTCCTGATCTCGACTGCCACGACGCTGTCTGTGGCCCGACTGACGCGGTCCGAATTCGACCTCGACCGGCTATCGCGGGACATCCGGCGCCTCGACGAAACGGTCGCAGACGGAGGAACCACGACTGACGATACCGGCGACGGGGAGGTGCAGGATTGATGTCAGGAATTGGCCCGATACTCTTCTCGGCGTTTCTCTGGGGATCGGTTCTCGGCGTATTCCTCGTTTTCCTCTACGAGATAGTCGCTATCGGTCGCGACTACGGGTGGATTACCTAACGTCGATTCCCTCAGTCACGTGAAGCCCGCATCCTTCCACGCTTCGCCAATCTGACAGCGAGGTGGAACGATGCCGTCCTTCTGCCTCTAGACGTGTGATCTCTTTTCTCCCCACGAATACACCCCGTCCGAAACGGGGGCCATTTATAACCCAGATCGGGGCCAATTATAGACTGTCTTGCGGGGCGGGATGTCGCAGGGCATTTGGTCGAGCGAGAGCCCTTGCTCTCCCATTCGAACGGAAGAATACATGGCATGAGCATTCGGAGAACTGAAACGTGGACGGTCAGCGTGAAGTGAAACACGACGGTGAACGGTGAGGCTGGGATTTGAACCCAGGAGGCCTCTCGGCCACCTGCTCTCAAGGCAGGCGCGTTAGTCCGCTCCGCCACCTCACCTCGATGCGGGATAGCGGGCGGGCGGTCTAAGAAGTGTCGGTTCGCCGGGTCAGGTTGTCTCGACTATCTCGCCATCGTCGACGGACAGCCCGCGGTCCGCCACGAAGGCCGCAAAGTGACTCGGGACCTGTTTTCCAGCGAGACGCTCGGCCCGGACTCTCGTGATTTCACTCGCGAGATCGGTTTCGGAACCGAGAACGCCCCTGTTCCGCAGGAAATCGACACGCATGCCGGACTCACCAGCCCGACCCGCGATCTCTTCGAGCGGTCTGTCCTCGAAGACGTCCGTGAAGTCGATCGGTTCGGTGAACCCCGCGTAGTACACCTCCCCGTTTCCAGCCGGGCCGAGGACGACCTCGGTCCGCCGGAGTTTGATCGACGCCTCGTCGAGGACCGATCGGACCAGTCGCGGGACACAGGGCCGGAGCACGGCAGCGGACGTACGATCCTCCGAGTCGAGGAGGTGGGTAATCGCGTTTCCCGCCTTTGCGGAGAAATCCGATCCGACCTGGACCTCGAATCGGAAGTCCTCGAGACGATCCGGATCCACGACGGCTCCGGCGATCCCGCGGAGGATCGTTTCCGGAGACCGATCCAGGTCGGCAGAATCCGGAACGTCCTCGGGGGACGGGTAATTGACGAGGACGTCGACGGTGCTCTCCGCGAGCGCGGAAAAGACGTCTTTGAGGACGGCACGATAGAGCACTGGACCGTCGTTTTCTGGTATTGGAGTCCTGGAGACGACGTCCGAACAGTCGCCGGCACCCTCGACAGGTGGATCCGCGATCAGGACGACGGTGGTCATCGTTTGCCTCCGTGGCCCGTCGCATCTGGTTTCATATGCCTCGCTCTGGGACGCCTGCCCTTCAACGCTCGGAATCCGGTCCGACCCAGGGATTCACTTCCCGCCTGGCCCGCTCGGGTGATATTCCGTATCGTACTCACCTGGCCGGCCGTCTATCCGGTCCGGGTTGATTCGACCAGCCAATAGCATGAAGTCGGTGATCGTGATCGCGGCCATCGCCTCGACCACCGGAACCGCCCTCGGCGGCAACACGGGGTCGTGTCGCCCGGTCACCTGCACGGTTTTCGATTCCCCCGTCTCCCAGTCCACCGTCTGTTGTTCTTTCGGGATCGAGGTGGGAGCGTGGAGCGTCACCTCCCCGTAGATCGGTTCGCCGGTCGTAATCCCCCCCTGCATTCCGCCGTGGTCGTTCTCAACCGGGGTCGGATCACCGTCCTCGAACGTCCACTCGTCGTTTCGGTCGCTTCCTGATACCGTTCTTGCCCCCCGGCCGAGACCGAACTCGAAGGCAGTCGTGGCGGGGATGGCCATCATGGCCTGTCCGAGTCGGGCCTCGACCGCGTCGAACCTCGGTGCGCCGAGTCCTCTCGGCACCCCATGCACCTCGAACTCCACGGACCCGCCGATGGAATCCCCGCGACGCTGGTATTCCTCGATCAGCGAGCGCATCTCCGCCGCCGTCTCCCCGTCGGCACACCGTACGTCGTTCTCCTCTGTGTTCTCGCACATTTCCTCGAAGGAGACGGGTGGTGCCTCGACGTCGCCGATCTGGTTCACGTGTGCGGCGACCTCCACGCCGTGTTCTCGAAGGATCGTTTTGGCGATGGCTCCTGCTGCCACCCAGTTGACGGTTTCCCGGGCCGAGGACCGGCCGCCACCGCCCCAATTTCGCGTGCCGAATTTCGCCGAGTACGTGAAATCCCCGTGACTCGGCCGCGGGGCGGTGATGAAGGGCTCGTACTTCCCGGAGCGAGCGTCCTTGTTCTGGATCGTCATCCCGATCGGGGTCCCCGTGGTGTAGCCGTCCTGGATACCGCTCCTGATGGAGACGTGGTCGGGTTCGTCGCGACTGGTCGTGATCCGTGATTGGCCCGGCTTCCGTCGGTCCAATTCTGCCTGGACGTCTTCTTCGGCGAGTTCGAGCCCTGCTGGACAGCCAGAAACGACGACACCCATTCCTGGCCCGTGGCTCTCCCCGTAGGTCGTTATCTGGAAGAGTCGACCGAATCGATTACCGTTCATTGCCGCCTCCTTTGGCCCCCGCTCGTTTTAGCCTTTGCAGGTCCCACGCTCAGTCCTGACCGAGCTGGACGGTCGCACCGAGGTCCGAGAGGACGTCGAAGAAATTTGGGAAGGAGACGTCCACGTCCTCGGCGCCGGTGATCGTCGTCTCACCCGTCGCTTCGAGACCCGCCACGGACAGGGCCATGACGATTCGGTGGTCGCCCCGTCCGTCGAGCGTGGCTCCCATGAGGTCACTGTCTGATCCATCGACGATCAACTCGTCGGGGTGCTCCGTCACCGATGCCCCCATCTTCGAGAGGGCCTCGGCCATCGCGGTCACGCGGTCGGTCTCCTTGTAGCGAACGTGCTCGCAATTAGTAATGTGAGTCCGTCCAGACGCGACCGCACCGAGAACCGCGATCGTCGGGAGCAGATCCGGCGTATTTCCGACGTCGACGGTCGTGCCCGTGAGTGAGGATTCTCGGATCGTGAGGACGCCGTCGTCACGGTCCCAGTCGACGTCCCCGCCCATCTCCTCGACGATCTCGATGATTGCGGAATCGCCTTGCGGTCCGGGGAACACCCCGTCGATTTCGACCGTGTCGCCAGCGATAGCCCCGGCGGCGAGCAGGTATGAGACCGAGGAAAAATCTCCGGGAATCGTGTATTCCTGTCCGGCGAGGTCGTATTCCTGTCCCCCTGCCACCCGATAGCCCCCGTCGGTTGTTCCAGCATCGACCCCGAACGCGGACAGCACGTCGATGGTGATATCGACGTAGGGGGCCGATTTGAGTGGCGAGGTAAGCGAGATTTCGATCCCGGAGTCAGTCACGGCCCCAGCCATGAGGAGCGAGGTGACGAATTGCGAGGAGACATCACCCGGAATGTCGACGGTTCCGCCGCCATCCCACCCTTCGACGACGATGGGGGCGTTTCCGTTCTTCCTGGTGCTTTGGGCCCGTCCGCCCAGTTGCTCGATCGCATCGAGCATCGGCCCCTGGGGCCGGGATCTGAGGGAGGCATCCCCTGTGAGAACGGTGATGCCGTCGACGAGTCCCGCCGCCCCGAGAGCCAGCCGCATCGTGGTCCCGCTGTTCTCGCAGTCGAGTACGTCTTCCGGAACGATCGGATCGCCTCCGAACCCCGACACGTCGATCGCGTCCTCCGCAACCGAGGTCTCCGCACCGAACTGTTCGATGGCCCGAACGGATGCGCGGGTGTCAGCGCTCAGGAGCGGGCGACGAACGGAGGCGTCACCGTCGTATCCCGCTGCGAATATCGCCCGGTGGGTGTAACTCTTCGACGGCGGGGCGGAGACGGAACCGGAGAGCGTCGACCGTTCGACGGTCGCGTCCATGGCCGTCTCGATGCGGGCCCGACGCATCAGCGTTCCGGAGACGGTACTGGTATTGCGGTCCGGTACCCAGCACCCCTCATGGACCCCGACTTCTCGGAACTAACGGCGGCCCTCGACGACGCAGGCCACGGGGGATACCTGCTCGACGCCGATTCGAGTCTCTCGAACCAGCGGTATCTCTCGGGGTTCGACGCCTCGGATCCGTTCCTCACCCTCTACACAGGCGGGGATATCGTCGTGCTCACCACGACGATGGAGTATCCCCGTGCCAGAGAACAGAGCCGGGCGGATGTCGTGAGACGATTCAGCGATTTCGACTATCGCAAGCGGGTCGAGACCCACGGCGAGGCGAGAGCACGCTCGCTCGTCATCGCCGATTTCCTCGACGCATACGAGGTGACGTCCGTCGCCGTCAATCGACGCTTTCCACTCTTCGTGGCGGACGGACTCCGGGACAGCGGCGTCACCGTCGAACCCGACCAGGACGACGTTCTCGAGGACATCCGGGCGAGAAAGCACCCCGAGGAGATCGCCCACATCCGGGAGGCCCAGCGAGCCACGGAAGCCGCGATGGAGGTCACGGAATCCCTGATCCGGTCGGCCTCGTCCGATTCCGGTGGAAGACTCGTCCTCGAGGAGGAACCCGTCACGAGCGAGCGGGTCAAGACTGCCATCGAGCGGGAACTACTCGAGCGAGGGTACGCCCTCGATGAGACAATCGTCGCAAGCGGGACGGAGAGTGCGGTACCCCACGATCGTGGAAGCGGACCCATTCATGCGAACGAACCGATCATCGTCGATATCTTCCCCCGGAGCAAGTCCACGCAGTATCACGCCGACCTGACCAGGACGTTCGTCAAAGGAACCCCCGACCCCACAATCGAGGAGTTCTACGAACTGACCCAGGAGGCAAAATCCGCTGCACTGGAGGCTATTGGGCCCGGCGTTACCGGAGCGGAGGTGCACGACGCGGTCTGTAACGTGTACGAAGACGCCGGGTATCCGACCCTCAGGACAGACGAATCGACGGAACGGGGTTTCGTCCACGGGACGGGACACGGGGTGGGACTCGACATCCACGAACGACCCAGACTCGCTTCGGCTGGTCCGGAACTCGCACCCGGAAACGTGGTCACGATCGAACCGGGACTCTACGACCCCGAGGTCGGTGGCGTTCGGATCGAGGATCTCGTCGTGGTAACCGACGACGGATTCGAGAATCTCACCGAGTACGAGGAAACTCTGTGCGTATCGGAGGAGTGATCCACGTTTAGTAATATGGTAATAAATGAAATAATACAACATTTTAATTTGTGATATTACAACATTATTAATACCCATAATGTAAATTATAATACTAACAAAACCCATCAAAATATTACAAATCTAATAATCTCGATACTACTAATGATTACACGAATACTAATAATTCTACCACCACCAATAATTCTACCACCCTCAATAATTCCACCACCATCAATAATTCTACCACCACCAATAATTCTACCACCCTCAATAATTCCACCACCATCAATAATTCTACCACCACCAATAATTCTACCACCCTTAATAATTCTACCACCACCAATAATTCTATTACCCTCAATAATTCCACTACTACTAATAATTCCAATACTACTACTAATAACTCTACGAATACTCCTCATTGTCTCACCAACCGATCCAATCGGGAATCCCTTTCAGGCCGGTTCCGCGAGTTCACCGGCTTTCGCCCGTGATTTTTCGACGACGGCGGGACTGGCCTCGAACTCGATTACGACCGTCTCGTCCCCGTAGTCGACGTTTTCGACGTAGGCGTTGTCGTGCACCCACGAGACGACGCTCATCGTCTCCTCCGTCATCGGGAGCACGAGACGTTCCCGTTTTCTATCGGGCAATTCCTCGTGGATACGTTGCAGGAGGGGTTCGAGGTTGGTCCCGTCCGTAGCACTGACCGGGACCGGATTCGGGGCGAGCGCCGAGAGAGCATCTCGTTTCTCTTCGAGGACATCATCGTCGACCAGATCGATTTTGTTGAGGACCGTGACGATGGGGGCCTCGTTTCGCTCGTAGAGCGTATCGTGACTGGTGAGAAGTTTGTCGCGTATGTCCTCGATCGGCTCTGAGACGTCTATCACGAGGAGGACGAGGTCGGCCTGGTAGACCGACTCGAGGGTGGACTTGAAGGACTCGACGAGCCAGTGTGGAAGATTGCTTATGAATCCGACAGTGTCCGTGAGGAGGACGTCGCGGCGCTCCATCTCGAGCCGTCGTGTCGTCGTCCCCAGGGTCGTAAACAGGTGGTCGTCCCGTTCGGCCGTCGGATCGAGGTCCGGGTGGAGGTCCTCGTTCGCCCCGACTTCGAGGTCGGAAGCCAGGGCCTGCATCAGTGTGGACTTCCCGGCGTTCGTGTACCCGGCGAGGGCCACGAGGTCGAATCCGGACTCCCGGCGTTCTTCTCGCCGGTCGGATTCGGTCTTCTCGATCTTCTCGAGTTCGTCCCTGATGTGACTGATCCGCTTTTTGATGTCCTTCTCGCGGCTCTCGTCGTACTCACCCAGTCCCATGAACCCGGGCCGTTCCTCGCGTTTCGCGAGACTGACCTTCGCCTCCGCCCTCGGGAGTTCGTACCGTAGTTCGGCCAGTTCGACCTGTAACTGGGCTTTCTTCGTCTTCGCACGCTGGCCGAAGATGTCGAGGATGAGTTTGAACCGGTCGATAACTTCCACCCCCCTCGGCAGTCGGTTACCGAGGTTGAACGTCTGGTACGGTCCGAGCCGGTTGTCGACGATGACGACGTCGGCGTCCGTCGATTCGACCATCCGGGCGAGTTCCTCGACTTTTCCCTCCCCGAGCTGGAGGGCCGGGTCGGCCTCCCGCGTCTGTGTACACTCGCCGAGGACCGAATAGCCCGCGGCTCTCGCGAGTTCTCGGATTTCGTCTGTATCGGGGTCCCCGCGGTCGACGCGTTTCGCGATAATCGCTGTGTCCGTTCCCGTTGGCACGTACAGAACAGTACGGGGCGACAGCATTTAAACTTCGGGCGGACACAAGAGACTTAGCGTCTCCGTCTCCAGTACTCCCCATGGCATTCGAGTTCGATTTCGCCCAGCTCGGTCTCGAATTCGGGAGCGGGGCTGTCATTGGAGCGATCATCGGCTTTGCGTTCAAGAAGGTCGCCAAGATAATCGCCATCCTCGTCGGTCTCGAACTGGCACTCTTTCGATTCCTGGAATCCCGGGGGATCCTCGCGGTGGACTGGAGTCGATTGACGGGTGGCCTCGTGAAGGCGACCGAAGGGATATCGACTGGAACGCCTCCGTCCTGGATACAGACGATTCTCTCGACACTTTCCATCAGCGTCGGGTTCACCGGTGGGTTCCTTCTCGGCTTCAAGCGAGGATAGTTCTCAGTCCGGTGGGTCCCGATTTTCGAACGCGTTATCGATTCGATCCGTCCCTCACCTTGATGGGGGCGTTCTATTCGTCCATCCTCCGTCTCGCTCGACTGCTGCGTCTGTCCCGTACCGTCCCGGGACGTCCACTCGGGAATCCCGTCGTTCACGTCGGGGAGGACGTCACCTGGTACTCAATTCGTCCTCGTCTCTGATGATCCGGGTATCCGCCTCACCGCTGGTGTGTTCGTTTACGAGGTCATAGAACTCGTTCTGCATGCCCGCCGGGAAGGTCAGGACGCCGATCCAGGACCCGTCAGCCTGCCACTCCTCTCGTTCGAGGTCCCCGAACTGTCTGATCTGTGATTGCGCGCTTCCCGCGTACTCGGCGGGGACGTGGACCGCGATAGTCACCTCGTCGAATCGAATCGGAATGATGGGGCGGAGCGCATCCAGTGCGTCGTCGACCTGGCTTTCGACGGGTTCCATCGGGTCGACGTCGAACCCCGCCTCCTCGAGGGCGTTTTCGATGCGCTCCGGAGGGTGGGGCGCGTCGTCCATCTGGGGGTTGACGGCGTTCCTCGTGATCTTGTTCACCAGGGCCTTGTGTTTTTGCTCCTGCATCTCCTTTCGCTGCTCGGCTGTGATCTGGATCTCCCCGCGCTTGATCACCTCCGGAATAATGTCCAGGGGTTCGGTCGTTCCGAACACCTCCTCGAGGTCGGATTCCGCGGGGCGGTCGCCCCGCGATGCGTTCTCGAAAACGTCCCGTGCGGCGATGACGTCCTCGATATCGCCATCGAACTCGTCGCGTTTGATAGCGAGGGCGGCGTCGGGATCGACGAGGACCTCGAACCGCGCCCCGTGGGATTCCAGGCGTGCCGTCACCGCTTCGTCGAGTGATATCATACGTCGACGTTTTCACCCCACAGCCCAAAGGTGTTTCCAGAAACCGTGGCGTCGGCGAATTACTCGCTCTCCTCGGGCAGGAGACCGCTCGAGTCGAGGTAGTCCCGGATCTCTCCGTCGGTGAGTTCGATGTAGGCGCCAGATTCGGCGTCGATCGTCGAGACACCCACGTTCTCGGGACGAAGGCCGTCGTCTTTCGCGGAGTGAAGCGCCCGGAGGGCAACCGACACTGCGTCCTCGAGGAGGAGGTCTTCCTCGTACTCCTCCTCAAGGAAGGACTGGATGTCGGCCCGGTCCGAACCGATGACGATGGCCTTCCACTCGTAGGGGGTCCCACTCGGGTCAGTCTCGAAGAGTCTCGGCTCACCGTCGACGAGGCCGCCGATCAGGAGGGCAACGCCGAACGGTCGGGCACCGCCGATCTGGGTGTACTGCTGGATGTGATCCGTGATGGTCTTGGTCAACGTCTCGACACCGATCGGTTCGTCGTACCGGAGGCGATTGACCTGGGCTTCGCGTCTCGCGAAGTCGATCAACTGCCGGGCGTCGGCGACGTGTCCGGAACTCGCTATGCCCACGTGGTCGTCGACCTTGTGGAGTTTCTCGACCGAGGACTGCTCCATCAGCGTGGACCGATTCTGTTTGTCGACCAGCAGGACGACGCCGTTCGTCGCCCTGATTCCTATACTCGCCGTTCCGCGCTTCACCGCCTCCCGTGCGTACTCGACCTGGTAGAGCCGGCCATCGGGGGAGAAGATCGTGATACCACGGTCGTAGGCTTGCTGTTGTTGTCCCTGCATCGTTTTACCCGAGATCACGTCGTGTCGCGCCGACGAACGACCCGTCCACCTCGACGTCGAGGCGGTCGCCGGTCCCGAAAGCGCGACGGGAATCGCCGTCGAACGTGACCGATTCCTCGCGCGGCCCTTCCGGCGGCCCTCGTATATACTTTTCCTCGGCCGCCCGGATGGTACCACTCACCCCGCGGACCCGGATTCCAACTGGGTGTTCGTCCACGGAATCGAGGCACGCGAGGGCTGCACGTGCACGATCGACCTCGTCCCGCCTGACCCGGAGTATCGCTTCGCCGCCACCCCGCCAGAAATCGGACTGGACGACCTCGAGGTCCACGTCCGCGCTCCCCGGGTCACCAAGCAGGTTCTGAGCGGAAAACCAGACGTGCCGCTGGAACGCGCCGGCCGAGAGCGGACTCCTCGGCCACGTTTCGATCTCGACGACGACGTACCGCCACCGCGGCCGGAGGTGTTTGGGCAGGTGTTTCACGACTCATTATCCGGTGCGGGGGACTGTAATCTTCAGGATTGAACTCTTGATACTATACCATGATTATACTCTTGATACTATACCAGGATTTTACTCTTGATACTATACAGGCGATCAGACGAACCCGTACCGACCAGAATGCCCTCGTCTGTCTCGATTTTCGTTAGCTCAGGCTCTGAGGACGTTCCGCGCTCCGCTCGCGGGATTCCCGTGATTGGCGGGACGCGTCGCGTTTCGCTTCTTCCAGCTGTTTCGCTCACGGAGACCCCGAGACCGATTCGCGCGTTCGATCCGTCAGGGTTTCTGATTACTTCGACCGTCAGAATAGAATACTATCAAAAAACCAGGAACAAATCATTATTCTGTCGGATATTCGGACCCGACCACTGTATCATCAGGGCGTCTCCGTCGTCAGTAATCCATTCTGCCTCTGATCGTCGCTCACCGTTTCTGATCGCCGGGTAGGACCGCTCACCGCTCCTGATCGCCCGTCAGAACTCTTGATCGTCACGCTTCCCGCTTCGACGAACCCCCGGATTAATATACTCGGGTGACTGTCGTTCCCGGTTCGTGTCCGCGATCGATCCCCACGCGTGCAACCCGGTTTCGATCGCCTCGCGGTCGAAACCGATCTGCTCGCCGAGGGCGACTAATTCACGCGGAGCACGCACGTGGAGATGGGTTCTTGGTCCGGCGGAAACCACGTACGGGGCATCGAAGGCCTCGATGAGTTCGCGAAGCTTCCGGAGGCTCCGAAGTGCCTTCACACGAGGACCACCCGATTTCCTGAGGACGGGACCGAGCGAAACCTCGATATGGACGTCGTTCGCCGCTGCGGCCTCCATGATGACGTGATTCACGTCGCCGTCGCCGCGCATCGGTTCGGCGAGGACGTCGACACGTTCTTGCTCCGCGGCGAAGCGATTGATATCAGGATCGCCACCCCGGAGCAGGAGTATCGTCGTATCGGACCGGTGAGAACCGATATAGCCACTCGCCTCGGTTCGGTCGGCGTCGCGAATTTCGACGGCGTCGACCACGTCGAGGTCGTACTCGCCCTCGATCTCCTCGCGGGAGAAGTCTACCATCATTTGATGGTGGTTTCTGACGACGATGCCGGCGTACCCGAGGCGCGCCGCGGTGGCGGCGAACCGGGAAACGGTGGTGGAACCGCCCGATTCGACGTGGACGCCCTCGTACATGTCCCGGCATTCTCCCCGCAGGATAAAACAGATGACGGTCCTCCGTTCTCACCCGGAGCGTACGGGCGGAATCGACAGTTGGAGTTTCCCGAATGAAAAATTTTACCGGAAAAACTCGCATAAACGTATACCAAATCTGGATATAATCGATAGGATATATCCTTATATTACTAATATTGCTTCAATAGTCCATGCCCTTATATGTGTGGAGGTATTGTAGTGCAGTATGCTACCGGACGACAACAAGACCATGGCCGCCTGGGACGGTACCAACACCTGCCCCTTCTGTGGGACGACCATTGACGATCCGGGCGTCGGCTTCATCGAGCACACGAGAGTCTCTCCCTACTGCAAGGGCGCCTTCGACGTCTGGCGGGAGCGGGTTGCGGAGGACATCTCCGGCGAGTGGCTCGCGTAATCTGTATCCGGAATTCCGGAATTTCTTCAGTTCCATCATTACGAACGCATCATCGAGGGGTCCCTCGAAGAACACATCGCTCACAAGACGGCGATCAGGACAGCGCTTCGCGAGCGTTTTCGATTGCGGCGTCCCTGTTCGCCGGGTACGCCTCCACTTTGGCCCGGATCGTGATTCCGGAACCGAGCGTTACTGTCCCCTCGTATGCCGCTTCTTTATCGAGTTGGAGGAATAGTGAATTCTTCTCGTCGATTCGCTGGGGAAGTTCGTTCCGAATTCGATCGAAATCGAGATTCTCGCGGAGGAGCGAGAAAACGGCCCGGACCTCGTCGGCGCGTTCGAGTCGAGTACTGAGGAGAAGGATCGGATCGCCGTGATGCCCCTCGCTTTTCTCTCGTTCGATCTCGGCCCCTTCCGGCAGGAGGGTCCGGAGGGCAGACTCGACCCGGTCCTCGGACTCGGTCGCATAACAGAACGCGCGGACGTCGACGTAGTGGAAGGGGAGACTCATCGCCCGTGATCGTCAGGATTCGGTCTCTTCCTCGGAATCCCCTTCGGCGTCGTCGTCCGACTCGGCGTCCTCGACGTCGGTTTCCTCGGCTGGTTCCAGGGCGTCCTCGGGGACACCCGCTTCCTCGCCCTCGTCGAACGAAACGGTGTAGTTCGCGTCGCCGAACATCGTCTCGACCACTCGGGTGACTTCTCCGACCTGGCCGTCGAACTCGCTGTGCCTGTCACTGAGAACGACGGTATCGCCTTCCTCGAATGCCATGTAACTGGATTTTCCACGAACTGGGAAAAGGAAATCGGTCTCGGGTCGGACACCGAATCGATATTCCCCCTCTTCATCCTGTCTTATCGGCGCAAGGTAATTCCAGGGGCACGATGCAGGCCGGAGAGGGAGCGGGTCGATGCCGCGAGTGGGACTGAACGGGTGTCGAAGACAGATCCGGCACCCGTACAGTCGACTCATTGTCCCACGATCGATCCGATCTGACTCGAATGCGATATCCCACTCTCAGTCGATTCGATCCACCGTTTCGGGGGTCTCACGACCCGAGAGGAGTTTCCAGGCGAGTACCAGGAGGAGCAGTGCGACCACGAGCAGGAGCCAACGGCGTGACATGGGAACCGATACGCCCGCATCCGATAAACGTTTTCGGGACACGCGGCCAGGGGAAATCAATTGGGACGTCCACGGAGAATGGAGGGCCCAGGCAGGTGGGCCGCTTCAGGTCGCGATTTGATCGCTCAGACCGTCTCGAATGATGGTATCGCAGTACTCACATCGGACGCCATCATCCAGGACTTCGAAGTTCGTTTCGACGGGTTCCCCGGCATTTGTAATACAACTCGAGTTCGGGCACTCGACGACGCCGCGGACACGCTCCGGGCGCTCGACACGGGATTTCTCAACCACGTCGTAATCGTGGATGATGTTGATAGTCGCGTCCGGCGCGATGAGCGAGAGGACGTCGACCTCGGACTGGCTCAACTCTCGTCCCTCGACCTTGACGACGTCTTTCCTGCCCAGTCGGTCGCTCGGAACGTTCATCCCGAGACTAAGGATTTCGCCACTGCTTCCGTCGATTTCGAGGATGGCGAGTACCCGAAGTGCTTCGCCCGCTGTCACGTGGTCGATGACTGTGCCGTTTCTGATCTTCGAGACGCGGAGTTCCGTATCTTTCTCTGTCATAGCAGCATGTCGAGGATGGCCATTCGGACCGGGACACCGTTGTGTGCCTGGTCGAAGTAGGTTGCAGCCGGCAGTTCGTCGACGTCGGCCGAGATCTCATCGACTCGAGGGAGCGGGTGCATGACGACGATATCGTCCGTGGCGTCGTCGAGCAACTCGCCGTGTATCCGATACTGGCCGGCGACCTTCTGGTACTCGTCCTCGTCCGGGAACCGCTCGCGCTGGATCCGGGTCACGTAGAGGACGTCGAGTTCCGGAAGGACCTCGTCGAGGGAATCGTGTTCGCGGACCATCGCGCCCTCGTCGTGGAGGTCATAGCGGACGCTCGCCGGCAACCGGAGGCTTTCCGGGCTGATGAAGTGTTGGCGCACGTCGAAGTTCGTGAGTGCGTGGGCCAGGGAGTGGACCGTTCGGCCGTATTTGAGGTCACCCATGACCCCGATGCTGAGCCCGTCGAGTCGGGCGTTCTCCCGTATCGTGAAGAGGTCGAGGAGCGTCTGGGTTGGGTGGTGCCCGGCGCCGTCTCCCGCGTTGAACAACGGGACGTCGACGTACTCCGCGGCCATCGTGGCTGCCCCTTCTCGTGGATGTCGCAGGACGATTCCGTCGACGTATCCCTCTATCACCCGCACCGTGTCGGCCAGGGTTTCGCCCTTTTTCACGCTCGAGTACTCGACCGGCCCCATGTCGACGACGTCCCCACCCAGTCGCTTCATCGAGGCCTCGAAACTCATCTTCGTCCTCGTACTCGGTTCGAAGAACGCGAGTCCCAGGAGCGACCCCCTGTGCCGGTCCGCGACTGCGGATGGCTCGTCGGCGATCTCGGCGGCCCTGTCGAGGACCGCCTCGATGTCCGACCTGGAGAGTTGTTTTGCGGTAATCAAGTGGTCGTGCCGCATCACTCCAATGCGCGCAGGCGATCATATTGAATCCCCACGTTTGCCAAATGGGGGGTCGGGGTTGCCGTATGGCATTCGCTGGACCGCTTCGTGTTTCAGATGTTCGATGGTCCGCTTCGTGTTTCAGATATCTGTTTCTCCGCTTCGGTCTTCATCTCCCCGTCCCTCGCTGTGCCGGGTTGTTTTACGGGGAACCGTTCACAGCGATCGAACAGTGGCCTCCGTTGTGGAACACCGCCGGGAACGAAACCACGCTTGAACGAAAGATGACAACACGGAACTTGCATCGCCGTCGCCGAAGCAAATCCGATTTAACGGACCGAAACCCCGGTTGACTCGCGTAATAGACCTCGCAATACGAGTGAATCCGGGTGGAGGATTTCCCGTCTTGACGGCCCTCGGACACCGAGTGCCACGCGGTGAATAGACGTGAACGAGATACTGAACGGGGCGTTTGGTCCCGTGGTTGGCGTATTGGGAACCGGCCTCCTCGCGGCCAACTCGACCGATGAAACTGGATCGGTCACGAAACTCGAGAACGGGGAGCACTGGCGAGATCGAACGAACAATACGGAGCCGGGGTCCTCGTCTGTGGATACATCGGACTCATCGATCGGGATGCCTGACCCCGTCCCCGACAGCGCATCAAGAATCCACGACCGGACCCGTGAGTTCCTCGAACAGTCTCCGGAGGCGCGGATTCCCTCGACGTTTGAACTACTCGAAATCGACCTCCTCAGAAGAAATTCAGGGGGGCGATAACGATGCCACCCTTTCTGGAACCCGCCGGCCTTACAGAAACCTTCGCGACGTTCGTCGTCAGTCTTCTCGTGGGGGGTGTATCCCTGGCCGCGGGACAACGGCTATTTGTGGGGGACGCCGACCTGGGAGCGGCGACTGTCACTGCCGCGATCGGCGCCGTCGCCTGGGCAATCGTAGACGGGGTTCCGCTCCTCGGGCCGCTGCTCGCGCTCGGCATCTGGATTCTCATCCTCCACTGGCGATTCGATACCGGGTGGGTCGGAACAATCGGCATCGCCGTCGTCGCATGGATTACGGCTATCCTCGCGGTCTCGGTGGGCGCCCTCCTCGGGTTGCCGTTGCCCGAGGCCATTGGCATTCCCGGCGCGTAGGGACCGAGTGGCAACAAGTGACACTTCCTGACGGTGCAATATTCTGTGACCGTCTCGACGGCTCGCGAATATTTATATACGAACACCGGACGAACCCTCTCCATGTTGGCGGTTATCGGTGGGAAAGGTGGGACGGGGAAGACCACGACAGCACTGGGCATCGCCGTCACGGCGAGCAGTCGACGGCGGGACCCGGTTGTCGTCGAGACGGACGTCGACATGCCGAACCTTCACATCCGTGCCGGTGTGGACGATGACGGGATCGATCGACTGGCGTCTGGGCGATCACTCGAGGACGCCTCTTCAGTCTCCTCGACCTATCCGGGGGTGGACGTTATCGGGGCACGCCCTGGTGCAGCGCTCGTCCCCGCACTCCGTGCCATCGTAACCGATCGGCCAGTCGTTCTGGACGGACCGGCGGGCGCCGCGGAACGGGCAGTGACGCCGATACGCTTCGCGGATGCTGCTGTCGTCGTCACCCGCGATACGCCGGCGTCGATAACTGATACGGAGAAAACCCTCCGGATGTCGCGCGCGGTTGGGACGCCGGTCATTGCCGCTATCGTCAGCCGCGCGACAGACGTGTCAGGAAGAATAGCAGACGTCCTCGACGTCGGTGAAATCGTCGCGATTCCCGAGGTAGACGACCCAGTGACCGGTGCTGTCGCTCGCGTCGGGTATTCGAAAATTATTGAAACGTGGGCAAACGCTTAATGCATCCCGACCACGTATTTCCCAAGGCAATGGCCGATCGGTTGTCCACCGGTGTCGAAGTTCTCGACCGGGAACTCGCAGGCGGTCTCCCCGAGGGAAGCGTCGTCGCCTATCAGGCTCCCGCAGCGAGCCAGGGAGAGTTGTTGCTCTACGAACTGACCCGCCCCCGCACGACGCTTTACCTGACGACCGACCGGACGGAGGACGCCGTGGCCGACGCAATCGATCAAACCAATGCCCCGACGGGCAGCCCGAAGATCGAACTCATCAACGGGGAGGACCCTGTGGACGCGGCCAGGCGAGCATTCCGCGGGGCCTTCGAGGAGATGACGGTTATTATCGATCCCGTGGACACCCTGGAACGGGTCGAGCGGGCCCGCTACGAGATGATGTTGAACGAGTTGAGCAACCACATGCAAAACACCCGGGGAATCGCGTTCCTTCACTGTCTTGAAGGACCGAACGAACCCCCGCTCAGGGCAACGACGCAGCACATGGCAGACGTCGTCTTCGACCTGGACGTGTCCGTGAGTGGCGACGAACTCGACACCAGACTGGCCGTTCGCAAGTTCAGGGGTGGTCGCGTTCCCTCCGAAACGATCAAGTTAGATCTCGCCGAGCGCGTCCGCGTCGACACCAGTCGCGACATCGCCTGACAGGAAACGTATCAGAACCCGAAACGGCCGAAAGCGGGTGGAACCCGACCGTGGTTTTAGAAATGGGGCAAAAAGAATCGCTGTTTGTTTCTACTCTTCTGTCGCATCTCCGAGGTCGAGGTCACCGATGTCTTCGTCTTCGATGTCGTCGAGGATTTCGTCGGCGTCCACGTCAGCATCCTCGAGAGCGGCCTCGACGTCACCGAGTCCACCACCAGCGCCGGGCATTCCTGGGATTCCGCCGGCGCCCTCGATAATCTCCTGGACGATGACGCGGTCGACGTCTATCTTTTCCATCACGTCCCGGAGGATTTGCTGCTTCGACATCATCCACTGCTGGTTGAACTGTAACTGGGGCGAACTCTCGATGTAGAGCGTTTCTTTCTCGACGACCTGGATTTCGGTGCCCGGTCCCGTCTCTTCTTCCTCCCCGGGTTCTCCCTCCTCGCCCGATTCTTTCTCCTCACCAGGTTCTTCGTCCTCATCAGGTTCTTCCTCTTCACCCGATTCTCCGACTTCCTCGGCCTCTTCTTCCTCTTCGACGGCTTCGTCCACCTCGGGTTCGACCTCGACTTCTTCCTCGACCTCGTCCGTCTCGATGTGCATGTCGAGGTCGACGTCGAAGTACATCTGGAGGAGCCCATTCGCCTGTTCGACGCGGTCTGTCACCGTTTCGACGATCTCGTAATCGTACTCGATGTCCTCGCCCGCGAGCGGGTGATTGAAATCGACTCGGGCACGGCCGCCGATAATCGTCTCGACGTGGCCGTGCTCGCCGTCGATGTCGACGTGTGCCCCCGGGCGTCGGTCGTCTTCCGGGATTTTCTCCGCGCTGACGGTCCTGACTTCTTCCTCGTCGTATTCGCCGAAGGCCTCCACTGCCGGAACGACGACCGAACCGCCGTCGCCGACTGATTTACCGACGATATCTGCTTCGACCGGTTCGAAGAGATGCCCCTCGCCGAGCACGACGATCCTCGGCGAGAAGTCCCGTCCCTCGGTTTCCACGTTTTCTTCCTCCGCGACATCGCGGTCCGTCGTGTCGACGAGGTCACCGGCCTCAACCGTCCGGGCCGTGTATTCGAGCCGGACGAAATCACCTCTCTCGACTCCTGATTCCTCCTCGGCCGTCACGTCTTCGGACGTCCCGTCCTCGGCCTCCTCGGTCCCCTGTTCGTCACTCATACCCCTATGGAATTCCGTTCGACCCTTAAGAATCACGTTTCCCGACCGAACCGGGACACCTCCGATGATCTCGCAATTTGCGGGGACCGTCGGTGATGCGTCACTATTATAGACGCCAGCGGTTGTGTTCATTACCTATGAGTGACCGCTCTGGATTGCATGCAGGCAGTAGTGTCGAGGACTCGGACGTCGTCCGCGTCGGACTGAACGGGTTCGGTCGAATCGGGAGAAGCGTCTTCCGGGCCGTCCTGGAGGACCCCCGTATCGCGCTCGTCGGGATCAACGACGTGATGGACAGGGACGAGATGGCGTACCTCGCTCGGTACGACACCGTCATGGGGACACTCGAGAACGTCTATCTCGAGGACGACGCCCTCGTCGTCGACGACACCCAGGTACCGCTGTTCAACATCCAAAATCCAGACGAACTCCCCTGGGACGAACTGGACGTCGACGTCGCGTTCGAGTCTACTGGCATCTTTCGCACCAGGGATGCGGCCTCGAATCACCTCGACGCGGGCGCTGACACCGTTGTCATTTCCGCACCGCCGAAAGGCGACAAACCGGTCCCGCAGTTCGTCTACGGCGTCAATCACGAGGAGTATGACGGCGAATCCATCGTGTCCAATGCCTCGTGTACGACGAACAGTATCACCCCGGTTGCGAAGGTCCTCGACGACGAATTCGGAATCGACGCCGGAATTCTGACGACCGTCCACGCCTACACCGGATCACAGAACCTGGTCGACGGGCCCAACAGCAAACCCCGGCGGCGGCGGGCCGCGGCCGAAAACATCATCCCGACGAGCACTGGCGCCGCGCAGGCGACGACCAGTATTCTCCCCGAACTCGAGGGGAAACTCGACGGAATGGCGATGCGGGTCCCGGTTCCGAACGGATCGATCACGGACTTCACTGTCGACCTCCAGGGAGATCCCTCGGTCGCGGCGATCAACGATACCTTCCGGGAGGCTGCAGATGGCGAGTTAGCGGGCGTGCTTGGTTACACCGACGAGGAGATCGTTTCGAGTGACGTCATCGGGGCCCCCTTCTCCTCGCAGGTCGACCTGTCCGCGACCCGGACGATCGCGGACGGGGCGATGGCAAAGGTACTCACCTGGTACGACAACGAGTTCGGATTCGCGAACCGGATGCTCGACCTCGGGTCGTACGTCACCAATTACTGAAACGGCTGCGAGGACACGTTCTGCATGAGGAGGACAAATCCGGTATCAGGAAAGGGTTTGGATCCGCAGGACATCCCGCCTGCCCCAGTGTACCGACACCCACCGGACAAACTCGTTTCGAATCGGAGCAATCACCAGTACGGAGAGTCCCCGCTCCGCATCGAGAGCCACCAATGACACCCCCACAGCCATTCGCGACACTCGACGATCTGGAACCGAACCAACGACTCCTGGTCCGTGTCGATCTCAATTCACCCGTCGAGGACGGGGAGATCCGTGACAACCGGCGGTTTTCCCGACACGCGGAAACGATACGCGAGTTGGTCGACGCCGATCACCGAATCGCACTCCTCGCACACCAGGGTCGTCCGGGCCGGGAGGACTTCCTCTCGCTCGAACAGCACGCAGAGATTCTCTCCTCGTATCTCGATCGGACGGTCGAATTCGTTCCTGTGGTCGACGGGCAGGAAGCGGTGGCGGCAATCGACGCTCTTGGCCCGGGCGACGTCCTTCTCCTCGAGAACACCAGAATGTCGGAGGACGAGTTACCGGAGAAAGACCCGGAGACCCACGCGGACTCGGAATACGTCAGAACGCTTTCCGACGCCGTCGACGCCTACGTGGACGACGCGTACTCGGTCGCTCACCGGTCTCACGCCTCGATCGTCGGTTTTCCGCTGGTCCTTCCCGCGTTCGCGGGCCGGGTTATGGAGGCCGAATACACGGCGAACTCGAGCATTGCCCGACGGGAGTTCGACGGTTCGGTGACGATGCTCCTGGGTGGGACCAAGGCCGAGGACGTCATTCAGGTCATGCACGCCCTGGAATCAGACGTCGATACGTTTTGCCTCGGTGGCGTCACCGGGGAACTGTTCCTCCGGGGAATCGGGGAACCTGTCGGGTACGACGTCGACGATTCGGACCTGTTCGACGACCAGTGGGAGAGGAACCGGGAGACGATCGAATCACTCCTGGACGCGGAATCCGACCACCTCTGCCTCCCGGTCGATCTAGCATATAAAAACGACCAGGGGGAGCGGGAGGAAACCGAACTCGATTCCCTCGAGGAGAAAACCACTCCCTTCCTCGACATCGGGAACCAGACCGTCGGCAACTACGAGTCCGCCATTCGGGGGTCGGATGCGGTTTTCGTGAAAGGAGCCATGGGAGTCTTCGAGGACGAACGATTCGCCGATGGGACCGTCGGTGTTCTCGAGGCCATCGCCGAAACGGACTGCTTCTCCGTGATCGGCGGGGGCGATACCTCACGCGCGGTGGAACTTTACGACCTCGACGAAGCGGATTTCTCTCACGTCTCGATCGCAGGCGGTGCGTATATCCGGGCCCTCACCGGTGAACCCCTTCCGGGCGTCGAGGCCCTACGCCGGAAATCCGGGTAGTTGCCTCGGCCACCCGTCCACCGATTCCGTGGGTTTCGGACGGCCCGTCGAATGTTTCACTCCCCTTTCATAGCCATGCCGTCGGGGTGTCTGGCCGTATCCGAGAAGAGGTACGATTCGATCGTCCGAAGCGATTCGATCCCTGCGACTTCTGTCGGTAACTGCGGGACGGTGATGAGTCCTGGCGATTGCCCGTACGTATCCTCGAGTTCTTCGAGGTACGAGGCGTGCATCGACGACCGTTCCCGGTGATACGAACAGTCACAGACGTCCTCGGTGACGACGTTGTTGGCCACGACGGCGGTGACCGATATCCCCCTGTCGCGTAGTGTCTCGATGATGCGATCAGTTTCGTGGACTCCCAGTGCCTCTGGAATCGTCACGACCACGAACGAGGTGTCCTCGGCCCGGATCATCTCCAGACAATCCTTAGCCAGGTTCCGCCAGTCCTCGAGTAACGCGTTCGGGTCCTCGGTCACGTCCCTGTTCATCGCCGCCCGGAGTTTCGCGTAGAATCTCGGCGCCTGTCCGAGATGCGAATAGAGTTTCTCCTCTAGTTCGATGAGACCGATGGTGCCCCCTGCCGGGGCGGTATCCCACACGATCCGGTCGTAGGTGTCGTCCTCGTAGAAATCGAGGAGGTAACTCAAGGCGAATTCCATCGCGATTCCGGGAGCTTCCGCGATGTACTCGATCACCCACCGGTCCACGGGGACGAATGAGGAAATGACGGTGTAGACCTCCTCACCGTATCTGTCTTTCCATCGGTCGGCGATGGCATCGTAATCGAGTTCGATTGCGGCGAGTCCGGGCACCTCCTCGATGTCCGTTATCTCGCCGTACACGTCCGTCTGTAGGACGTCGGAGAGCGACGGGGACCGGTCGGTCGAGACCAGAATCGTCCGTTCCCCTCGTTCCGCGAAGTGGATCGCGGTGGCGGCGGAACAGGTCGTTTTCCCCACACCGCCCTTTCCGGTAAACGCGACGATTCTCGAGCCGGTTTCGTCGAGAAACGTACGGGAAGTCATCCGGGTATCTGTACATACGTCAGAAACGATATATGAGTGCGATGATTTCCAGTCGGCCACGCCACCGCGTCGAATACACAGTCGACGGACGGACGTGACGGTAAACCGTTCTCGGTGCTTACGTCCAGTGAGGACCCATTTCGAAGCCCGATTCTACAGGCTGGGCAGGCCGAGTGCCTCGGGGTCGTCCGAGAATCGGAGATTCTCGTAATGACGAGACGGCTCGCCGTCTCGAACCACTTGACCCCGAGGTGGTTCACCCGCTCCACTCGCCCTCGATGTCCTCCCTGACGGCGGCCTGCCAGGCTTCGAATCGCTTCCGACAGTCTGGCGTCGCTTCGACGTGATCCATAAAGCTGGCCGCCCCGGCTTCGAGTTCGACGCCACAGAACGGACAGAAGTCCGGGTGTTCCCAACTCGGAGCGTCCTCCGGTGGATGAGTATGCGATACCATACCATATTAAACGAGCCCCCGAAGCATATCTTTTACCTGGGTGGTCTCGCGCTATCCCCGGAACGGCGCCACTTGGTCCTCAGCGGGGGAGGGGGAGGTACCCAGCCGTGGATTACTCGATTCGGGTTGTTCGATCTACCGGTGATCCGAGTCGCCAATCGACAGCCATGTTTCGCCGGTACCGCTAAGGAGGCAGCCTGTGTAGAGTATGGAGGATGGTACCACCGAACGGGAACAGGCGACCGACTCACCGGGACGGGGGAAGTGGGGGTCCTGGAGGGAAGAAATGACGGATTGTGTCGAGTGTGGCGCGACGGTGTCTCTTCCCGACGACCCCGAGATAGGCGAAATAATCGACTGTGACACCTGTGGCGCCGAACTCGAGGTCGTCGCACTCGATCCGGCGGCCCTGGAGGCGGCCCCGGAACTCGAAGAGGACTGGGGCGAGTAGGCGATGCATCTCGGTTTGCTTTACTCGCGGATACGCCTCGACGAGAAATTGATACTGACCGAGTTGCGAAACCGGGACCATACCGTAACGCCGATCGACGTCCGACGCCTCCAGTTCGACCTCGAAGAACCCCCAGAGGAATTCGACGGTATCGACCTCGCGTTCAACCGGGTGATGGAATCGAGTCGGGTCCGGTACGTCGCACAGTTCGTGGAGCATTACGATATCCCTGTCGCGAACGCGCCGAGGACTGCGAGGATTTGTGCCGACAAGGTACGGGGAAGCCTCGCCCTGACCGAGTCCGGCGTCCCGACCCCGAAAACCGAGATCTCTTTCGATATGGAGAGTGCCCTCCAGTCGATCGAGCGATTCGGGTATCTCTGTGTCCTGAAACCGGTCACGGGCTCCTGGGGCCGTCTGATGGCACGGATCGATACGCCCGCTGCCGCCGAAGCGATTCTCGAGCACAAGACAGTCCTCGGCAGTTACGAACACAAGGTGTTCTACATCCAGGAATTCGTCGAGAAACCCGGCCGTGACATACGGGTCCTTTCCGCGGATGGCGAACCGATCGCGGCGATGGCCCGTTCCTCCGATCACTGGATCACGAACGTGGCCAGAGGGGGCCAGACCGAGGAGTTCGAGGTGGACGATACAGTCCTGGACCTCGTCGAACGGGCAAGCGATGCCGTGGGCGGTGGTCTGCTTGGAGTCGATCTGATGGAGACGCCGTCGGGGTTCACGGTCCACGAGGTCAACAGTACGGTCGAGTGGAAGGGACTCAACCAGGCCGTTCCGTCGGTCGACGTTCCCGCACGAATCGTGGACTGGCTCGAGGAACGCGCAACGGCAGTTCGGCGCTGAGACCGGCGGTCCGATCCCGACTGATTTTCTCCGGATCGACTCGACCGGGTTTCATCCGATGGATTTTCTCCGGGATTCATTTCCTCATTCCCATGCGAAGGCCTCAGCAAAAACCAGGGGATGGAACTGGTGAGATTTGCGGAAGGAGACCTGAATGATCATCTGCAAAACTTTTATCGGAAATGCGAGTAGAACCCGTGCTCCGTTTCAGGGGCCAGGAATGTCAGAGAATTTGATTAATTAGTACATTGATACCACTATCCCCGTTTTCTACAATTTCGGAGGAGACAGTGGATTATGCTCCGTTGGGGATTTGAACCCCAGTCCTCGGCTCGAAAGGCCGAGATGATTGGCCGGACTACACCAACGGAGCGCAGGTGATTCTTGTTTCAGACTTCGTTTAAACATGTCGCTCCTGAGTCGAAAAACCGACATTGTCACAGGCGTATATCTACAGGGCCAGTTGCGACGACGGGAGCACGTTCAGTGAGGGAACCTCAGTCCGAAAACGTCTCTCCTGGTTCACCAAGACTGGCGAGCAGGTCGGCAGGTTCGTACCGGTCGGCCCCCGTCGAATCCATTCTCTCGAGGAGAATCGAGTAAAGGGTCCCGATCCCGCGCTCATCAGCCATGGTCGCGGGTCCTCTCGGAAAGCCAGCACCGAGTCCCATTGCAAGATCGATATCCGGTGGGTCGACCACGTCCGCTTCAACGAGTTTCGCCACCTCGTTCGCCATGACTGCCCGTAATCGGTCGGCGAGTTCCCCACTGCCGGCAGTCTTCGGTATCTCCACGCCGCCGTCGTCGTAGTCGTAAAACCCGGACCCGGACTTTTTGCCGTACGTTCCTGCTTCCGCCACGTCGTAAAGCAGTGGACACGGTGTGTAGGCCGATCCCAGCACGGCTTCCATGTATTCTAGAATGTCAAGGACCACGTCGATCCCGATGAGGTCGGCGAGTTCGAATGCTCCCATGGGGAGGCCGAGTTCGTATTTTGCGGTCGAATCCACGGTGTCCATCGTTTCCTCATCGTGGAACACCGTCCAGGCGGCTTCGTTGAGCATCGGGATCAGGACCCGGTTGACGACGAATCCGGGGGTGTCCTTCCGGACGCGGACCGGCGTTTTGCCGAAATCTTCCGCGAGCGATTCGACCAGGCCGATGGTTCGGGCACTCGTCTCCGCCCCACGGACGACCTCCACGAGGTCCATCCGGACGGGTGGATTGAAGAAGTGCATCCCACAGAATTGCCCGGGCCGGTCGGTCACCGCCGCGATGTCGGAAACGGAGAGGCTTGACGTGTTCGTCGTGAAAATCGCCCGCTCCGGGGCGGTCTCTTCGAGAGACTCGAACAGGTCTCGCTTGATATCCTCCCGTTCTGGAACGGCTTCGATGACGACGTCCACCTCGGCGACGGCCGTCTCGAGATCGACGTACAGGTCGATCCCGTCGAGTGCCGTTCGCATGTCCCCGCTCGATACGTGGCCCCCGTCGACGAGTTTCTCGAGCGACCATTCGATCTGATCGTAGCCCGCTTCGACCAGGTCGCGTTCGATGTCCCGGAGGTGGACCTCGTATCCGGCCAGTGCGGCTATCTCTGCGATTCCATGGCCCATCGTCCCCGCTCCCATGACCCCGATCCTGGATACGTCCTCGAACTCCATGCGTCCACCTACTCGTGGGTATGGATTGAAGGTTTACATGTTCATCAGTGACAGAGAAACGTTCGGTCACTGTCTTGTCGAAACGGACTGATGGACCCGAGACACCCCTCAGCTGATGTATCCGCCTTCCATCGGTGAGGCAGCCAGTCGCGAATAGATCGAGAGGAACCCGGTCTCCTCGGGTTCCTCGGGATCCCAGTCGGAGCGACGGTTCTCGAACTCGTCCTCCGAGACGTCGACCGACAGGGTCCGGTCGGGGATGTCGATGGTGATTCGATCGCCGTCTTCGACCAGCGCGATAGGCCCACCCTCGATTGCTTCCGGGGAAACGTGGCCGATCGCACCGCCGCGGTTGGATCCGGAATACCGCCCATCCGTGACGACAGGCACCGAATCCGAGAGACCTGCGCCGTCGACCATCTGAAGGATGTCATACATTTCCCGCATTCCCGGCCCGCCCTTCGGGCCCTCGTATCGGATGACGACCACGTCACCCGGGTCTATTTCGTCCGACACGAAGGCCTCGACCGCGTCCTCCTCGCTATCGAACACTCTCGCTGGCCCCTCGTGATTCAACATTACCTCGTCTACAGCACTCTGTTTGATGACGGCGCCTCCGGGGGCGAGGTTTCCGGAGAGTATTACTGTTCCTCCCTGCTCGAAATACGGGTCATCGACCGAGCGCAGGACGTCGCTGTCCGACGGGCGCGTCGGTGCGTCATCGAGTCGGTCCCCGAGCGTGTCGGCTTCGACGGTCCTGACCGAGAGGTCGAGGTGGTCTTGGATCTCGCGCATTACCGCCGGGACGCCACCGACCTCGTCGAGGTCGTCGAGCGTGTAATCGCTGATTGGATCGACGCCACAGATCGTGGGCACGTCCTCGGCACACTCGTTGTAGATGTCCGTCCCGAGGTCGAGACCCACTTCTCGCGCGATCGCCGGGAAGTGCAGGACGGCGTTCGTGGACCCTCCGACCGCCATGAAGACCTTAATCGCGTTTTCGAATGCGGCCTCGGTCAATACGTCGGAGGCCCGGACGTCCGCCTCGAGGAGTTCCATGATCACTTTCCCAGACTCGTAGGCCTTCTGCCGGACGGTGGTTTTTGTCGCGGCGGTCACACCATTTCCGGCGACCGACATACCCAGGGCCTCGCTGAGAACTGCCATCGTGTTGGCCGTCCACATTCCGGCACAGGCCCCTGGTGATTGACAGCAGGTCTCCACCATCTCGGCGTATTCCTCCTCCGAGATGTCGCCCTCGGTCATCCGTTCGTATCGTTTGGTGATGTCGCTGACGAGGAGTTTCTCGCCCTCGTAGGTTCCCGGGGTCATGTATCCGCCAGTCACCATCACGGAGGGAAGGTCGAGCCGTGCCAGCCCCATCAACATCCCCGGGATGATTTTGTCACACGTCCCCAGTCCGACGACGGCGTCGAGTTGATTCGCCTCGACCGTGCTCTCGATGCTTGCCGCGATGATGTCGCGACTCGGCAGGACGTACTTCATCCCCCGATGTCCCTGTGTCAATCCGTCACAGAGCGCAATCGTGTTGAACTCGAGTGGCGTTCCGCCTGCCTCCCTGATGCCGTCTTTGATCCGCTGGGCGAGTTCCCGGTGATGGTAGACGCCCGGGAGGACCTCGTTCCAGCAGTTCGCGATCCCGACAAGGGGCCGATCGAATTCTTCCCGCGTGAACCCCATCGGTTGCATCAACGAACAGCGCAACCAGTCGATGTGCCCCTGTCCGTCCCCCGCCGATATCTGCTTGCTCCGGAGTTCGCTCTGGTCCACCATGCCATTGAGAAATACGAATATCTGCACCAAATAGACTCCGCCGACTCCGGGAACCTGAGATACGACGTGGAGATTTGCTGGGTTGTCCCGACCGGCCAGAATTTCGGTCCGTAACCCATCCGTTTAAAACGGCTGGTGGTCGGTACTTCGGCGGGCGGAATGGAGGTGTTTGGTAATCCGAGAAAACAAACGGGAGTGCTCGGGGTTCGAGCGGGGGGAGGGATTGCGATTCCGGTAAATCGACCGCATATTGAGACTGTACAGAAAACAAATATATTCGATAAAACTCACTAATAAACAATATAATAATAACTATAATTAAATAATAATATCAACTATAATTAAATAATAATAATAA
>JBDGTL010000048.1:33272-50487 GCA_042216905.1 Halodesulfurarchaeum sp. | reverse complement strand
AGAGCGCCACTCTGATAAGGTGGAGGTTTGCGGTTCAAATCCGCACTGGCCCACTCGGCTGGTCGATTACTCGAACTGGGAGAGGGAGACAGTCTTTCCGTACAGCATTCTGTATTCCGGATCGGACGGAAATTTCTGAACGGTGGGAGAACCGGGACCGAACGGCAATCCCGGTCCCCCTCCTAATGCATCCACTCCCTCGAACGATACCGCTCGACGTTCCCATTCGCCCGAACGATACCGCTCGACGTTCCCATTCGCCCGAACGATGCCGCTCGACGTTCCCATTCGCCCGAACCAATATTGTACGACTATCGGACAATTGCACGTTATTAAACAACTATTGCATTCGAACGTCCGATTCGCTCTCCCAGTTATCTGGATTCGTAGTAATTACTAAGACGTCCGTCACTCGATATCCATCTGTACCTCACCGCGAGAGGTACGAACCACAGTCGTAACTGGCAACTGTCATCCCTCTCTCGATTCCCCCTGTCGCCTTCTCTTTGGCTCCGACCAATCGGCGCGGGAGGTGGTCCTGTCGATCGATCGGCGGTCGTCGTGATCTGGACCGTGCGGCCATTTCAGTGAATCCGGGGCCAGGGAATTTCAGTCAATCCGGGCCCGAGAATTCGGCACCCTTCATGGCCTTCGCGGTGCGTGTAACTGAAAAATCCGTCCCGAGTCGGCAGGAACGATTCGATCGCGTAGGACAGATCTGAACCCCTCTCGACTGAACACCGAAAATACACTGCATCGAACGTGGTGGTGATCCTCGAAAGACCGGGTGGATGGAAGCGATGGGGACCCTTCCTCGTGATGGTCTCTCTCCCGTGTGGGCGGACGTCGATGGCAGAGGATTCTCCCGGACAGGAGAATCCCATTATCTAGTATGAAAGCAGTGACCAAATATCCATGGTAATCGGCAACATGGAACGGTGATGGTGACGGAGGGAAGGGGGAAGGGGGGGGGGAAGCACAGTCCCGACCTGAATCGGCATGGATCCTCGACGGCAGGGATACGAATTCCGGACGGCACGGATTCTGGTTCCGGACGCCGGGGTTCGTCCCGGAGTGCCGGTCTCTTCAACAATCCTGGACGAGACTGCACCCGAAAATCGGCGAGAACGCCGACGAAACGACGACACCGGGGACAGTAGTACGCCCGCCTCATCGAGTTACGCTCTCACACAGCCGAAGTCGACACCTAGAAACGTTGGGCTACCCCATTCCCGATCATGGACGCGGCGCTGGTGATCCTCGACGGCTGGGGGCTGGCCGATCACGACCGGTTGAACGCCGTGGCGGCCGCGGACACCCCGACGTTCGATCGAGCCTGGGACCGGGGGGCAACGGCGACGCTCCGGACCCACGGCCGCTCGGTCGGTCTCCCCGAGGACCAGATGGGAAACAGCGAGGTCGGACACCTCACGATCGGGGCCGGACGGGTCGTCGACCAGCCCTACCTCCGGATCAACGAGGCAATCGAGAGCGGGTCCTTCTGCGAGAACGAGGCACTCCAATCGGCCTTCGAGTACGCGAACCACCACGACGGGCGGGTTCACGTCCTCGGCCTCGTGAGCGACGGCGGCGTTCACTCCGATCACGAACACATCCACGCGCTTCTCTCATGCGCTGCGGAATTCGACGTCGAAGCGGTTACACACGCCTTCACGGACGGTCGCGATACGTCCCCGACTGGCGGTGTGGCGTACCTCCGCACGCTCGTCGACCACGTCGATCGGGTCGGGACCGGTTCACTCGCCACTGTGTCGGGGCGGTATTACGCGATGGACCGGGACACCAACTGGGAGCGGACCCGTCGGGCCTACGACGCGATCGTGAATCGGCGGGCCGAGCACGAGGCCGAGAGTGGCGTCGAGGCGGTTCGGGACTCCTACGATCGCGGTGACACCGACGAGTTCGTGGAACCGACACTCGTATCCGGCGGGGAGGCGCTCGCTGCCGGTGACGCCGTCGTCTTCTGCAACTTCCGGGCGGATCGAGCGCGTCAACTCGCGAGGATGCTCGCCGACGTGAACCCGGACTGGGAATTCGACACCGATCCCCCGCCGATCCACCTGGTGACGATGACCGAGTACGACCGAACCTTCGACTTCCCCGTTGCCTTCCCGCCGAACGAACCTGAGGAGACTCTCGGCTCGGTTCTCGAGGACCGGGGGATGTCCCAGCTCAGGATCGCCGAATCCGAGAAATATCCCCACGTCACCTACTTCCTCAACGGCGGCCGGGAGGTCAGGTTCGAGGGCGAGATCAGGGAAATCGTCGAGAGTCCGGACGTTCCGACGTACGACCTCGCCCCGGAGATGAGCGCGAGGCAGGTCACAGACCGGACGATCGAGATCGTCGAGACGCGGGATCCCGACGTCCTGGTCCTCAATTACGCGAATCCGGACATGGTCGGACACACCGGGGACTACGAGGCGGCGATCGAGGCCGTCGAATCGGTCGATCACCACCTCTCGCGTCTCCTCGATGCGCTCTCTCTGAGAAATGCCCACGTCGTCATCACCGCGGACCACGGCAACGCAGACGACATGGGGACGCCCGAGGAACCGCACACTGCCCACACGTTCAACCCCGCTCCACTGGTGTACCTCGCTCCGGACGGATCGGACGGCGGACAGACGATCGACGGCGGCGAATTGCGAGATCTGAGTCCGACGCTTTTCTGGCTTCTGGGAATCGAGGCCCCGGATCGTATGACCGGCCAATCGCTCCTGTCCGGGAACCGATCGTGGATCGACGACTGAGTGGGTCAGTCTCGGTTCCGATCGAAGACGACAGTTCCGTCCACCACGGTCATGGCCACGTCGATATCCGCGATCGAGTCCTGATGCTCCCACGGCGAGCGCTCGAGGACGACGAAATCGGCCAGTTTCCCGGGGACGATTGACCCGAGACGGTCCTCGTCGAATCCGGCGTAGGCACTTCCCCTGGTGTACGCCCTTACCGCGTCCGTGACCGAGAGTCGTTGTTCCGGTTCCGGAGCGGTGACGACCTGGTGGATTCCGAAGAGTGGATCCATCGGCATACAGTCGCTCCCAAACGCGAGCGGGATGCCCGCCTCCGCCATCGCCCCGAACGGGTTGTTCGAGGCTCGTCGCTGTTCCCCCAGACGCCTGTCGTACAACCCACCGGGGCGTGCCCACTTGAGGAAGTTCGGCTGGACGGACGCGACGACGTCGGCCGCCTCGAATTGATCGATCAGGTCGTCCGGAAGGAGTTCGGCGTGCTCGATCCGGTGGCGACGCCCCTCCGACGCGACCGATTCGAGGAGTTCGAGCACCTCGCGGATCGCCTCGTCGCCGATTGCGTGGATGGCGACCTGCTGGTCCGCGGCCGAAGCCTCCTCGACGAACTCCTCGATGGACGACGGATGAACCACCCACTCACCGGTCTCCCCCGGGTCGTCGGCGTACGGCGATTCGAGTTTCGCAGTCCGGGCACCGATGCTCCCGTCCGAGAAGGATTTGACCGCTCCCATCTGGACGGTGTCGCTCCCGGATCCCGGCAGGAGGCCGAGGTCGGTGACGGCCTCGAGGTGATCCGACCAGTAATTGATCGTGACACGGAGCGGAAGGTGCCCCTCGCGGTCCAGTTCTCGATAGACCGCTGGGGCGGTCGATCGTCGGACCATGTCGTGGACGCCGGTGACACCCCGAGAAACGGCGTAGGAGGCCGCCGACTCGATCACCGAGCGCATCTCCGGGCGGTCCGGGTCGATTACCGACTGGAGTTCGTCCACTGCTGCCTCGACGAGTACGCCCGTCGGTTCGCCGTGTTCCCGTTTCACCCCTTCCTCGGGAAGTCGGTCACCGACGTGATCCAGCGCGACCGAGTTTATCGAGGCCGTGTGCATGTCGATTCGGAATACCGCAACCGGGCGGTCCATGGAGACGCTGTCGAGATCCGACCTGTTCGGGAATTCACCGTCTCCGTCCCACTCGCTCTCGTCGTATCCGAAGCCGAGGATCCACTCGTGGTCCGGGTCGTTATCCCGGGAGAGCCTCGTGAGCATGTCCTCGAGGCTCGAGCAGTCGCTCAGGTCGGCGTGCACGAGCGACTGGCCGAGGTGTTGCATGTGGGTGTGTGCATCGATGAACCCCGGCAACAGGATCCGACCGTCGAGGTTCACGACACGGGTTTCGACGCCGGTCAGGAAGTCGATCTCGTAGGTGTCTCCGACGCGGACGATTTCGCCATCACGGACGGCGACAGCCTCTGCGGTCCGATCGGGGTCGGTCATGGTGTGGACCTCCCCGTCGATGAACACGACGTCCGCCTGCGAGGTCATACCTGAAGGGACGGTCCCTGTGGCATAACGATTGGGTTCCCGATCGCGGGACAGGCGGGCGATCACAGGAGCCGAAACCCGTCTTCGGTCCGGGTGAGCGTCCCGTCTCGCTCGAGCTTTTCGAGTGCGTTCCGAACGTACTCGGCCGGCACCCCGTACTCGCCCGCGTATTCGACCACGTCCCCCTCGGACGGCGCATCGAGGGTTCGAACCGCCTCGATAACGCGGTCCCGTCGGCTCGTCTTCGTCCGGGTCTCCGTGGCCCGTTCCGAAGCGGCGGCAACCGCCGAGGGGTCAATGCCGTTTGCCGCGAGGAATTCCGCGTCGTCGATGCCGGCCTCGTCGAGCATCGCCTCCATGTCGCTTACGGAATCGAGGGACTCGTAGGCCGCCTCGGCGTCCTGTCTGGCGGCGAGCATCGCCGTTCTGACCTCCCGTGCCTCGTCCTTCGAGTCGGTTTCGACGAAGGCACGCAACCGGTCGAACTGGTGTCGGGTCCGACACCGGGGACACTGCGTCCGGTCAGGGTCGCCCTCGACGATCCACAGCGCGTCGCAGTTCGAGCACCCGACCACCCGGAACATGCTCGAACGTGCGTCGGGATCGGTGTTGAACGTTTAGGTTTGGTCGGAATCGATGTTGAACGTTTAGGCTCGGTCGGGACTGGTGTTGAACGTTTAGGTTTGGTCGGGACCACTTCGTGAAACAGTGAGCTCGCCGACGCTCGCGGTTCGGGAACCATTCCACAGACCCCTCCCGGCCAGCCGTCCCGGCGGACGATTCGGACGAAACTGGCAGACAGGCATCTCCGAGGGTGGACACCCGTGACGAATCGGAGACGCCAGGAAGTGACCCCAGCGGAACCGACATCGAAACCGCTCCACGACGGAACAGAGTGGCCCGAACCATCTCGGGACCCATCGGGCGAATCAGGGGCCCGAGCCCCATTCTAGAACGCCTGGTGAGAGCGGTTCCACATTCCGGTGAATGGTCTCGGGGACGAGTCCAGAGGACGGTGTCGACTCCGCCTATCGAACTGCCTGTTCCGTCTGTGGAACTGCCTGCTCCGACCGAACTGCCTGTTCCGTGTTGCATACTCGTGACGTGGAAATACGCTACTGCCGGCCAGACGGCTCGCGATACCAGTGGCTCGGTTCGGACGAAGAAATAGAATGGGTGGTGGGGGAGAACGCGACTCGCAGGTCAGGCCTGCTTCTCGATGTTCTCCACGATTCTATCGGCGAATTCCGACGTCCCGACCTTGGTACCGCCTTCGATGTTGCGGTGGATGTCGTAGGTGACGTACTTCGAGGAGATGGTCTCCTCGACGGCGTCGCGGACGACCTGGCTCGCGTCGTCCCAACCCATGTACTCGAACATGAGTCGGCCGGAGAGGATTATCGCAGACGGGTTGACCTTGTCCTGGCCCTTGTACTTGGGCGCGGAGCCGTGGACGGGCTCGGCGAGGATGTGATCTTCGGACCAGTTGGCACCCGGCGCGATACCGAGACCGCCGATCTGGGCGCCTGCGGAGTCCGAGAGGTAATCGCCGTTGAGGTTGGGCATGGCGAGGATGTCGTAGTTCTCCGTCCGGGTCAGCATCTGCTGGAGCATGTTGTCCGCCAGTCGGTCGTTGACAACGACGACGTCTTCTGGCGGGTCGCCGTCCTGCTCCTCCCACAGGGTGTCCTCGGTGATGACCTCGTCGCCGTACTCCTCTTCAGCCACCTCGTAGCCCCAATCGCGGAACTGGCCCTCGGTGAACTTCATGATGTTCCCCTTGTGGACCAGGGTCACGTACTGGTGCTCGTCGTTTTCGAGGGCGTAATCGATGGCCTGGCGGATCAAGCGCTTCGAGCCGAACTCGGTGATGGGCTTGACACCGATGCCGACCGGTCCGTCGTGGATCAGGTCATCGTAGCCCATCTCTTCCTCGACGAACTCGCGGACCCGTTCGACCTCGTCGGTTCCGGCCTTCCACTCGATGCCGGCGTAGACGTCCTCGGTGTTCTCCCGGAACGTGACCATGTTCATCTTCTCCGGCTCGGAGACCGGGGAGGGAACACCTTCGAGGTAGTACGTCGGCCGGACGTTCGTGAACAGGTCGAGTTTCAGTCGCAGGGCGACGTTCAAACTCCGGAAGCCCGCACCGACCGGTGTCGTGAGCGGTCCCTTGATCGCGACGCGGTGTTCGTCGATGGCCTCGACTGTCTCATCGGGGAGGTTCTCGTCGTATTTCTCCCGGGCGGTCTCTCCCGCGTAGACGCGCATCCAGTTGATCTCTCGGCCGGTCGCTTCCGCAGCGGCGCTCAGGACCTTCTGGGCGGCGGGTCCCACGTCTTTGCCGATTCCGTCCCCGTACAGGATCGGGATGATCGGGTCGTCGGGAACCTCGAGTTCGCCCGACGACTCGTCGTATGTCACTTTCGATCCCGTCTCGGGGACCTCGATGTGCTCGTAGCTCATAGCACCTCGAAATCCTGCTGGAAGGGGCATAAGTCCTGCTGTTTCAACTAGTCGGTCTCGGCGCCTCCAACCGGTACTCGAACGGACCCCCGATTCCCACTCTGTTCACCGGTGCCATCTCGTAGACCGAGGCGTCATCAGATCGCACCCACTCGAATGTCGTATCATACCGACTCGAATGTCGTATCATATCGACTCGAATGTCATACCGGACCGACTCGAATGTCTACTCCCGACTCTCGAGGCATCCTCCGGCATAGCGCCTCTCGACTCTTTCCCGGGTCCAGGACGGCGGAATACCTGATACTCCGGACGGCAACAGTTACGGCACCGGAACCAGGTTCAGTTTCTATGGAGGTGCTGGTACACGGCGGTGCCGGCGACGCGCCCGAGGAACCCGACGCCAGGCAGTCCGACCTCCAGGCTGCGGTGGAGGCCGCACGTCAGGAGGAAACCCCACTGGACGGCGTCGAAACCGCGATCAGAACTCTCGAAACTGCACCACGGTTCAACGCGGGCGTGGGCGGGGCCGTCCAGAGCGACGGCGTTCCCCGCACCGACGCCGGTCTCATGCGGAGCGAGGGATCGGTCGGTGCAGTCTGCTCGCTGGAAGGGGTCGAGCACGCGATCTCGGCCGCACGGGTGGTCCTCGAGGAGACCCCGCACGTGTTACTTGCCGGGGAGAACGCGTCCGAACTCGCCGCAGACTACGGCATCGAAACGGACGTCGACCTGTGGACAGAGGCCTCCCGAACCCGGTGGGAGGGGGTCGATGAACCGCCGAGGACATCTCGCCGGGACCATCTGGAGTGGGTTCGTCGGAGGTTCGGTGGGAGTGACACCGTCGGCGCCGTCGCGGCGGACGGGGACCGAGTCGCGGCAGGGACGTCGACCGGTGGTCGATGGTTCGCCCTGGCCGGTCGAGTCGGGGACGTTCCCCAGGTCGGAAGTGGATTTTTCGCGAACGAACACGGGGCGGCGAGCGCGACGGGCGCGGGCGAGGACATCGCGAAAACACATCTGACCCGTCTGGCGGTTGCCAACCTCGAATCCGGACTGGACGCGTCCTCGGCGGCGGAGCGGGCCCTCGAAACGCTGATCGAGGAGACTGGATCGCACGCCGGGGTCATCGTGATGACTCCCCATGGTGACGTGGGCGAGGCCACGAACGCGGAGTCGATGCAGACCGGTACATCGCGCTCGCTCGAGTGAACGGAACGCCCGTGTCGTTCATTGTGAATGCGTGTGGAACGGAGCCCGCGTGTTACTTGCTTTGCCTTCTCAGTGGGGTGCGAGGTAGTCGAGCCAGGTTGTCGAATCTCCGTCCACGGTCGGGGATTGTGGCGTTGCGATCAGTTGGATCGGGACCCGTTATCCGGCCCGGTTCCGGAACCGTCCGCAAGCGCTTTCTACGGGTCGCCTGAAAGGCAATCCATGAGCGACGTGGATCTTTCCGCCGAGGAGTACCAGCGATACCGGGAGGCGGGCGACGTCCTGGAAACCGTCCTCGAGGCCGCAGCGGATCGAATAGCCGTCGGGACGACTCACCTCGAGGTCGCCGAATTCGCCGAGGACCTGACCAGGGACGAGGGCGCGGAACCAGCGTTCCCGGTCAATATAAGCATCGACGAGGAGGCATCGCACGCGACGCCGGCCAGGGACGACGAGACCGAGTTCGAGACGGGCGACCTCGTGTGTCTCGACATCGGGGTCCACGTCGACGGGTGGATCGCCGACGCCGCGGTCACCGTGGATCTCGGGGAGCACCGTGAACTGGTCGAAGCCGCAGAGCAAGCCCTCGAAGCCGCCATCGACGTGGTCGAACCGGGATCCCATACCGGCGAGATCGGGGCCGAGATCCAGGACGTGATCGAGGCGTATGGATACACCCCCATCCTGAACCTCACCGGGCACGGCCTCGAGCAGTACGACGCACACACTGGGCCGAACGTCCCGAACCGTGCGGTCGAGTCGGGCGTGGAACTCGAACCGGGTGACGTCCTCGCGATCGAACCCTTCGCCACCGACGGAAGCGGCAAGGTCTCGGAGGGAGGAACTGCCGAAATCTACTCGCTGGAGGAAACTCGGGGCGTTCGCAATCGACAGGCCCGATCACTCATGGAGGACATCGAGGAGACCTACGACCGCCTTCCCTTCGCTGCCCGGTGGATCGAGGGCGAGCGGACTGACATGCTCCTCGGCCGACTCGAACGGCAGGGCGTCCTCCGGGACTACCCTGTCCTCAAGGAATCCGCCGGAGCGCTCGTGAGCCAGGCCGAGCACACTGTCATCGTCACCGAGGACGGGGCCGAGGTCACGACACGGTAACCCCGAAACGCGACCAAAACCGGTCACCCAACAGTTACCACCCCTCCTCACGGATTCTCATACATGGACTCCGTGTTCGCTCCGTGGCGGATCCAGTGGGTCGAGCGCGAGGACCGGAACGAGGGCTTCGACGGCTGTGTGTTCTGCGAGATACCCGACCTCGATGCGGATCGCGAGCACCGGGTCGTGGCCCGGAACGACCGGGCGTACGTGCTCCTGAACAACTACCCCTACAACCCCGGCCACCTCATGGTAATTCCGAGCGTCCACACGGGGAGGTTTCAGGACCTCGACGAGGAGACCCTGCTCGCCCACGACAGACTCCTCCAGCGAACCCTCGACGCGCTGGAGCAGAGCCTGAATCCCGACGGGTTCAATACCGGACAGAACCTCGGGGGGTCCGCGGCCGGCGGCTCCATCGACGAACACCTCCACACGCACGTCGTTCCGCGGTGGCGTGGTGATACGAACTTCATGGCAGTCATCTCCGAGACGAAGGTCATCGTCGAGGCCCTCGAAGACACCTACGACCGGTTACACGAGGCGTTCGCCTCGATGCAGGACGCCTCTGTCCCGGGAGCGGACGACGCTGTGGAATTGTAACGCACGACTGCCCGCGCGGTGCGAAAGATCGCCCAACCTTTATCAATGATACCGGGGCCACCTCGGTTCGTGCTATGACACGGGCCTGCCTCGGGGCCGCGGTTGTGCGACGCGACCGAGGCGGAACGGGACGCGTCGCCTGTTTGCCCCAACACCTGGAACGCGACGGCCCGGCACTCAGACCGGCTCACCGAAGGCGTAGACCGAGTTGTGATCCGTTATCTCGACGGTGAGGAACTCCCCGGGTTCGATAGCCTGTTCGTCGGCGTTCTGGATCACGATCTGGTGATACGCGCCGTCGGCCGCCTGCACTGAGCCGTTTCGTCCGGGTTCCACGACGAGGACCTCCCGGCGTGACCCGACGAGGGACTCGTAGGCCTCCCCGACGACGTCCTGTTTTCGCTCGGTCATCTCCTTCGATCGCTCTTTCTTCTTCGTCCCGCCAAGCCCCTTCATCGACGCGGCGTCAGTTCCCGGCCGCTTCGAGAAACGGGTGATGTTCACACTCTCGGGTCGGGATGCAGAAAGCAGGTCGAGACTCCGCTCGTGGTCTGTCTGGGTTTCGGTGGGAAATCCCACGATGAAATCCGTCGAAAGCGTCCACTCATCGAGGAACGAATCGAAGGTGTCGACGACGTCCTGGAACTCCGAGACGGTGTGCTGGCGGCGCATGTCCTTGAGGACGTCGTCGGAGCCAGACTGGACCGGGGCGTGGAGGAAGTTGTAGAGCGTCTCGTTCTCGGCAAAGACCGAGGCCAGTTCCTCCCGAATCCGGTGGACTCCCCACGGATTCGCCATCCCGACCCGGACGCGGAAGTCACCGTCGAGCGCACAGATCGAGTCGAGCAGTTCGGGCAGGTCCCGCGTTCCCCGGTCGTACCCGTAGACCCCGGTGTCCTGACCGGTGATCCGGATCTCCTTGGCTCCCGCATCGAGGAGTTCGCGGGCCCGCTCGACGTTTTCCTGGATCGACGGCGAGTCGATGCGGCCAGTCGCGGCCTTCGTGATGCAGTACGAGCAATCACTCGCGCATCCCCGGGCTATCGGGAGGATCCCGATTACGCCATCGAGGACTGGATCGGTGGTCGGCGTGGTGGTCGGACACTCGCCGTTTCCGACCGCGGCAGGCACGTCGTTCCAGCCGAGGACTCTGGCGTCGATCCCCGCTTCGTCGAACCGGGTTCCCTGCGCGAGTGCCATACAGCCCGTGACGATCAGATCGGCCGTTTCCTCCTCGAGTTCTTCGGCCCGACGGAGCATGTTGTCCTCGGTCTTCTCGACGACGGTGCACGTATTGAGAATCGCCACGTCGGCGGCCTGCGGGTTCTCGACTGGGTGATGGCCTCCATCGCGGAGCCGCCGCTCTATGGCACGGGTCTCGCCCCGGTTCGCCGTGCAACCGTACGTCTCGACGTAGTACCGGGCCATCGACCCCTCATATCGGACGCGAGGAGAAAAACGTCGCGCTTGGCGGAGCCGTGCCTTCGTCGCATCAGTCCTGCGTTCGACCCGAGGAACGACGTCCGGGGCGGGTGGCGTTCAGTCGGGTGCCCCGGCGAGGATTTGCACGCCGGAACTCGCACCGATCCGCTCGGCGCCCGCGTCGAGCATCGCCATCGCCTCCTCGTAGGTTCCGATACCTCCGCTCGCCTTCACCGGGAGGTAATCGGCCATGAGTCGGACGTCCTCCACGGTGGCCCCACCGGAGGCGAAACCTGTCGATGTCTTCACGAAATCCGCCGCCGCGTCGACGGCAGCCCGACAGGCTGCATGCGTCTCTTCCTCGGTCAGGAGGGCGGTTTCGACGATGACCTTCACCGGGATAGGGACCGCCGCAACGACCTGGGCGAGTTCCTCAGTTACTGCATCGACGGCTCCCGATTTCAGCCGTCCGACGTTGATCACCACGTCCACCTCGTCGGCCCCATCCTCCCACGCCTGGACCGCCTCCGCTCGTTTCACTGCGGGCGCGTGTTGCCCGTGGGGAAATCCGACCACGGTCACGATGGTTTGCTCCTCGCCGGCGTACGTCCTGGCCCCGGGGAGATAGGCCGGCGGGATGCAGGCGTTCATCCCGTGTTCTTCAGCCTCGTTAAGCAGCGCTTCCACGTCCGTTTGTGTCGTCGCCGGACCGAGAACCGTATGATCGATTCGCCCGGCGAGCTCGCGTCGCTCCATATCCGGTGTGAGGACCCCGCGGGTCAAAAAACGGGTTGGCGAGCGCTCGATCACCCGGTCTTCGACATTCCCGGAGCCGAGGTCAGGGCCTCGCTCACCGCCTCGGCTATCATCTCCCCGAGATAACTCCGGTAGCCGGGGACGGAAACGAGGCCACGACTCCGGTCGGTGACGGCCACCGACCCGCCGACCACGTAGGGCGTTTCCGATCCGATCACGACGGGGCGGTCACCGACCGCGAATCGACGCGCAAACGACGCGTCTCCGTTCCCGACGAACCCGAAGTCGACACGCGTTCGAGCGCTCGGGCTCACGGGATTGTACCGGACGAGCGATTCGGTGATGGACACGACGAGGACAGGGCCGTCGACCGTATCGCGTCCGTCCTCGGCCAATACGACCGCCGGCCATCCATCCTGCTCGTCCTTGAGCGCATTCGAAAGATCGGTTGCGAGCCGTTCGGCATCCGCCCCATCACCGAGAACGATTAGTGTCAGTGGCCCGTCACGCGGTGCGATCGCGTGGTTGACCCGGTACGTACTGACGCTCGCATCCGTGTCTGTCTCGGATTCCATGGCACGAAAATCGACGGTGAGTACGGCCCCGAGTAGTGCGGTGAGGAGGACTGCTGTGACGAGGAGGGCGGTCCGGCGGGAGAGCATGCATATTATTGTTGATAGTCCGTCCTCAAACTGCCGGTCGGGCCCCCTCTTTTACTCATCCCCTCCCCACCCCTCCTTTATCCATCTCCTCCCCACCCCTTCTTTATCCATCTCCTTCCCACCCCTCTTCTCCTCTCCGGCACGCTTCTCGACCAGACCGGGACGCCGGGCAGCACGTACCACCGCTTTCCGGCGACTGGTTGGGCGAAACGGGGGGGGAGGGGGCGAACCGAGCCCGGATTTTTACACGTTCGACCCGAACGAACGGGATATGCTCGCAAAGGAGGTGAAGGAAACGGCCGAGTCCATCTCGACGATGGAAATCAGGGGTGCGGCCACCATTGCCGAAGCCGCCGCCGAGGCGCTCGAGGTTCAGGCCGAGACGAGCGACGCAGTGGAGCCCGAAGCGTTCCGCCGGGAGATGCGCGAGGCGGCACGCCACCTCCGCGACACACGCCCGACTGCTGTAAGCCTGCCCAATGCCCTGCGCTACGTGTTCGCCGGGATGGAGGGTGAGACGGTCGCGGACCTCAAACGGTCTGTGAGGCGGACGACCGATGACTTCCGACGCCATCTCGAGAGCGCCCAGGATCGTCTCGGCCGGATCGGTGCCAACCGGTTGCGTGACGGGGACGTGATACTGACACACTGTCACTCGACCGACGCCCTGGCCACGGTCGAGCACGCAACAGCGGACGGGAAGGACATCGAGGCAATCGTGAAGGAGACCCGTCCTCGAAACCAGGGGCTGATCACGGCGGAGGAACTCACCGACATGGGGGTTCCGGTCACGCTCATCGTCGACAACGCAGCCCATCGGTACCTCCACGACGTGGACCACGTCCTCGTCGGGGCGGACAGCATCGCCGCGGACGGCTCCGTGATCAATAAGATCGGAACGAGCGGCCTGGCCGTGAGCGCTCGCGATCGTGGAACACCGGTCGTCGTGGCCGCACAAACGCTCAAACTCCACCCCGGGACGCTCACCGGCCACACGGTCGAGATCGAGATGCGAGAGGAGACAGAGGTCATCGACGAGGAGACCCGTGAATCGATCGGCGACATCGAGGTCGAGAACCCGGCATTCGACGTCACGCCCCCGCGACACGTCGACGCCATTGTAACCGAACGCGGCCAGTTCCCACCGGAGAGCGTCGTGACACTAATGCGGGAACTCTACGGAACGATCGATTCCGAACCCTGGGAAGAACCCGCCCAGTAGGCCCAATTTGGCAGTCCCGTCTCTCGGCGCCCCTCCGTTCCACACTGGGCATGTCTGTGTGATACGGCCGAACCGATCCGTAGCGTGGGACAATCGATTCCGGATCCGGGATTCCACGTATGGATAGGCGCTTTGACATGAGCGTCGTGTGGAGTGTCGCTTCGATAACACACGCACCGATGCGATACGACGAGTGAGGGTGCGCCACCCCTATACTAGTGTGCGGGGAACGGCACCCGATCGGGTGCCGGGAATCCCGGCGAACCGACGTCAAACCCGGGTGCGGGACACCACCTGGGTTCGGTGTCGTCGGGATCCATCGCCAACGGACAAGCATTTCACCGGTTCACTCGCACACCCGGTATGGTCCTTCCCGCGGGAACGACCGTCCCGCCGCTCCCGTACACCGTTTCACTCCTCCTGGCGGTCGCCGGCGTATGGTACCGCCTGTCGGCCACGGGGGCGGAACTCTCGGAGCGGATCCTCCTGGCCCTGAGCCCCTGGATGGTCGGCGGTGCCTCCCTCTACGTGTGCTACCAGATCGGCATCGTTCCCCCGGTGCTCTCGCCGCTCACGACCTCTCCGGCCGTCTACCTGAGTACGTTCGTCGTCGCGGGACTCGTATGGATCGCGGGAATTCGCATCGATCGTCCGGCAGAATCGCTCGCGGTGATCGGGGTACTATTCTCCCTCGTCCCGATCGCTGGTGCGGTCGGTTACGGGTTTCACCGGGGAACGCTCAACCCGACGTTGCCGGCATTCGGGCTCGTTGCCTCGGTGGTCGTTGCCGTCCTGGCGTGGGTGGCCTTCGACCGCCTCGCACCGGGTGCGACGGACGTTCTGCACCACGCCGGATTGCTCGCCGTCTTCTCACACACGCTCGATGGAATCTCGACGGCGATCGGAATCGACGTCCTGGGCTACGGCGAACAGACTCCACTTTCGAGAGCGATCATGGACCTGGCAGGCCTCCTCCCGACGGCCTCGGTCATCGGGGTCGGGTGGCTGTTCGTCGTCGTGAAACTCGCCGTCATCCTCGTGGTCGTCTGGTTCATGGCTGATTTCGTCCGGGAGGAACCGGGACAGGGGTACTTCCTCCTGCTGGTTATCGTCGCGGTCGGCCTCGGACCGGGTACTCACAACCTCCTCCTCTACGCCGTCATGGGACCGGCCGGGTTTTAACGGGTGTCGTCCCGAAGAAGTCCCATGGTTCGCGTCGTCGTTGCCGGACACGTCAACTGGGACGTGACCCTCCGGGTGAACTCGCTCCCCGATCCCGACGGCGAGGCCCGGATCACGTCCCAACACCGGTCCTGCGGCGGGAGTGCAGCCAACGTCGCGAGCGCACTGTCCGGGTTCGGCCTGGACACCAGTTTGATCGGGAGCGTCGGCGAGGACGAACCCGGCTATCTCGCCCGTCAGATCCTTGCGTCAGACGGCGTCGACGTCGATGCCGTCTCGACCGTTCGGGGCGCCGAGACGACTGTCAAGTACCTCCTCGTCGACGAGCAGGGAGCGGTGATGGTACTGGCGAACGACGGGGCGAACGAGGCGATCGAACCCGCGTCCGTCGATACGGAACTCGTCGCATCGGCGACACACCTCCACCTGAGTAGTCAGCGACCAGAGACGGCACGCCGACTCGCCGACCGTGCAGCCACCCACGACGTCCCCGTGAGTTTCGATCCGGGGCGCCGACTTGAGGCCCGAAACTTCGAATCACTCCTGGAATCGGTCGACGTCCTCTTTCTCAACGAACGCGAGGCACGCGCGATATTCGACGAGCGACGTGAGGATCCGGCGGGCTTCGTTTCGGGGACCGACCGCACCCTTGTCCTGAAGCGGGGCGGAGACGGCGCGACAGTGTTCGTCGACAATGAGGAATACACGCACCCGGGATTCGGCGTGGACCCGGTTGACACGACCGGGGCCGGAGACGCCTTCGCGGCTGGATTCATCTGGACACGGCTCGGGGACGCGCTGGCGGATCGATCGTGGGAAACCGAATACGAACGGGCACTGGCGGTCGCGAATGCATGCGGGGCCATCGCCTCGGGCCGACAGGGAGCGAGGAGTGCGCCGGAGCGATCGACCATCGAATCGTTTCTGCGGGACGCCACAACGGACGTCGATCGGTGAGGCTCTGGTGATGTTCCGAATGGTGTTCCCGATCGTTCCGTACACCTGGGAAAGCGGGCGGTGCGACGATAGGGAACGTATGAACGGTACGTTGACGAGGGAGCCTCGGCCATTGCATAGCCGCGGACCCCTCGGCCATTGCATAGACGAGGACTCCCCGGCCGTTTCGTCGATCCGAAACAGGCGTGAGGATGGACCACCCCGATTTTTCTCCTGCCCTGTCGAAGCCGGGGGCATGGGGAAACAGCCACACCTGCTCGTCGAGGAGGGCGACGTGAACGACACCGTCCTCCTCCCCGGCGATCCAGGACGAGTCGACCGAATCGCCGAGCGGTGTTCGAACGTCGAGACCGTCTCCGAGAACCGGGAGTACACAGTCGTGAACGCCACGTACGATGACGTCCCGCTCACGATCGCCTCCACGGGTATCGGGTGTCCGTCCGCCGCGATCGCAGTCGAGGAACTCTCCAGGGTCGGCGTGGAGACGCTGATCCGGGTCGGGACGACCGGAGCCCTGCAGGCGGACATCGAAATCGGTGACATGGTCGTCGCGACCGGCGCCGCGAAGAACGAGGGGACCTCGAAGCGCTACGAACCGGTCGAGTTCCCCGCGGTTCCCGACCACGAGGTACTGTCCGAACTCGTTGCCGCGGCGGAGGCGAACGACGAGGCTGTGCACGTGGGACCGATCGCGAGCGACGACGCCTTCTACGCGGAGACGGAGGAGTACGTGGCCGAGTGGGAGGACGCGGGGATCACGGCCGTCGAGATGGAGGCCGCGGCGATATTTACACTGGCACGGCGGAAGGGACTCCAGGCCGGGGCTATTTGCACCGTCGACGGGAACCTGGTGGCCGGAACGCAGAAGGGTGCAGTGGGGGAAGACGAACTCCCGGAGAAAGCCAGGAACAACGTCTCCCGCATGATCGATATCGCCCTCTCGACCGTGGTCTCTCTTTCTGAGTAGGGAAGAACGACCAGCATACAGGACCCGTGCCGCCTCGGGACCTGTCGCGCCCCGGAGGACAGTGGTCCTCACGGAGGACAGAGGAGAGACGGACAGAGGAGAGACGGACAGAGGAGAGACGGACAGAGGAGAGAGGTGTCGCGCACGTGCACCCGGACCGGCCGGTAATCCCCGTCAGGACGCGTCATCTTCCCCGGGAAGCGGATCTTCACTGGTGGAACCGAATCATCCCGGCGGGAACCGTATCTATCCGGCCAGAACCGTATTTATCCGACCAGAACCGAATCATCCTGGCGGGTAGCGAATCGATCCGGCGAGAAGCGACAGGGCCA
>JBDGTL010000048.1:0-33172 GCA_042216905.1 Halodesulfurarchaeum sp. | reverse complement strand
GAACCGAATCATCCTGGCGGGTAGCGAATCGATCCGGCGAGAAGCGACAGGGCCAAATGGGACGCTCGTTCACTGTCTCCCAATGAGAGCGGGTCTCGGCTGGTATCTCAACCGGTTTTATCGGGTCGGACGCCGCTACAGTGTCCGGAAGGCCCGACAGATTCGAGGCTGGCTCGAGAACACGAGCCATCTCGAACGGCTCTCCGTTCTGGTCTTCCTCCCGGCGCTCATTGCCGGCGTCACGATCCTCTCGAACTCGGTGGCCTACCTCTCATTCCTCCTGTTTCCGCCGCTCGCTTCCGGCACCTACACCCTCTTTTCCAATCCCGAGAGTCAGTACGCCCACCCGGTCAAGTTCGTCGGGGGGATGACTATCGGGGCGTTCATCGGGTGGGCCTCACTCGAGTTCGTCCAGGTGTTCGGCCTCCACATCGGTGCCCGCACCGTGGAAGTGACTGCGGGCAGCGCCGCGCTCGGGCTCTTCATGACCGGGGTGTTCACCTGGATCCTCGATCTCGAAGAACCCACCGCGTTTTCCACCACGCTCCTGGTCCTCATTACGGGCACCTCGCAGTTCGCCTACGTGGTGAGCGTCGCTGTCTCCTCGACGATCGTGGCCATCGTCTTCGTCGCCTGGCGGGAGCACATCTACGAGGAACGGGCCCGGTACCTGTATTCGACGACCGGTGCGGACGATCACGTGCTCGTCCCGATGCTGACGGAGCATGCCCTCTCGGGGGCCCGGTTCGGCGCGGAAATTGCGGCCGCCCACGAGGCGGGAAAAGTCGTCCTCCTCGAACTCGTCGACGAGCAGGCTATCGCGGCCGCCGAGCGGGATATTCTCGAGCGCGAGGAGACCGACTCCCCGCTGGGTCGAGCGGAATACATCGCCGAGGCCCAGTCAGCGGCCGAGGAGCGTGCCGCAGACTGGGCAGCCCGGACCCTCGAACAGCAGGCAGCGGACATCGAGTCAAAACTCGGGGTTCCCTGCGAGGTCATCGTCGCGGTGGACGAGGACGACACTGCCCAGACGGTACTCGACGCCGCGGAGCGATCCGACTGCGATCTCGTCGTTGCCCCGTTCGAATACGAGGATGGGGGGATCCCGGACTACGTCAGGAACCTATTCACCGCGGCCCTCGACGTAGTCGCGTTCCGGGGGTCTGGCGGTCGCGCCTCGTGGCAGCGCCCGCTCGTGGCGATCGAGGGACCGGGTGAACTCGCGAACGCGATGATGGATTACGCCGACCGTCTCGCCGGCGATACCGGGACGGTCAGTTCGTTTACCTGTATCGATCAGGAGCGAAGGCGGCGAGAGGCGGAACGACGACTCGCTGACATCGTCGAAACGTGTGATGCAACCTGCGAGACCCGCGTCGCAAACGCCTCGGTCGTCGACTTCCTCGAGCGAAACGCCAGCCATCACGACGTCGTGTTCCTGGGGGCCAGTACCGACCGGTCCGCACCGTCTCGGCTCTTCCGGTCGCCGACGTACGAGGTGGCGACCGACCTCGACACCGACCTCGCGGTGGTCCATCACGCCTAATCGCTCCGGTTCAGCCCCGTCTGCAGGACCGTCGAAATGCGTCGGCACTCTCCCTTTCACCGTCTCCTCTGCCTGGATTCGTCCCCCATTCCCCCATTATATATTGCGCCACGTGTCAGCATCCACTCCCTCATAATATACTGCACCTCGTCTCATCATCCACTCCCCCATTATGTACTGCGCTTCGGGGTGACCGCACCTCCCTATCTGGATGGCGCTGGTGATCCTCGACGGCTGGGGCTGGTCGGTCGCGATCGGACGTCATCCCGGATCGTCCCCCGGATGGGCCATCCCGAACCTGAAACGCTCTTTGTCACCCGGCCCTACTGCCGCGTATGGAGTGGAAACTGTTCGCCGATCTGGCGGACGTGGCCGGCGAGAAGCGGGTCACGGTCCAGGTCGAGGCCGGGGCGACCGTCGGCGACGCGCTCGACGCCCTCGTTTCGATCCACCCCGACCTCGCCGACCGGATATACGAGGACGGGGACATCGCGGAGCACGTCAACATCCTCAGGAACGGGACGAACGTCTTCACCGCGGCGTCCGGCCTCGACACCCCCATCGAGGAGACTGACGAACTTGCGATGTTTCCCCCGGTCAGTGGCGGATAGACCGTCCATCCCGATCGAACCCGACGTGCGAACGGGGCGTGACCGGGTCGAGAACGCCTCGAATCGGACTGGTTTCAGGATTCCCGATACGGTGCGGTGAGGTCGGCCGCGAGCACGAAGTCGGGATCCTCCGCGACCTCGATCCGGTGACTGGCGACGTCGGTCACCGCCCGTGGCGTCTCCGGGATCAGGACGCGAACGAACTCGGCCCCCGCCGCCCCGGCGTCCCTCGCGATTTCCGCCATGAGTGCCTCACAGGCCGCTTCGTCCTCCCAGGCCGCGGCCCCGTATTCCGCCCAGGTCCGGGGTTCGCCCTCCCGCTCTCGCTCGTACACCCTGGTCCGGTAAGTGACTGCGTCGGTGCCGCTGTCCCCGAGGACGAGAAGTGACTCTTCCTCGGCCGCCCTGCGAAGTCGATCGCGAGTCAGTTCCGAGACCGCCCAGGACTCTCCCATGTGGAGGCCGAGGCCGTCCAGATCGTCGCGTTCGGTCGACCGCTGCCAGAAGGACCAGGCTGCGTTCACGTCCGTCGAGACGGCGGCACCTGATCCAGCACTCTCGTCCGGGTCGGGGTGTGCCCACCGGAACTCGATTCCAGGTTCGAATCCGACAGCCCTCGAGAGTCCCAATCCCTTGACGTTCCAGGAGAAGACCATGTTCCGGGCGACTGTCGCCCCGCGGTCCGCGGCCCAGTCGAACGCGGTGTGCGAGAGCGCCCGACCCACTCCCCGGTCGCGGGCGTCCGGGTCCACCCGGATCCCCTGGAGCCAGGCCTCGTACTCGGAGAGGAGCACGACCTGGACGATGCCGATGGGCTCGTCGTCGACGGCCACGAGGGTCCGCTGTGTGTCCCCGTCCGTCTCGATCCAGGTGTCGAAGACGTCAGGAATGTAATCGCCGCCGAACCGGTCGGGCCACGTGTCTTCCGTGAAGGACACGACCGCCTCCCGGTCTCCTGTTCGGGCCTGACGGATTCTCATCTGCCTCGTCTCCGGATGACGCGTTGGGGACAGTTCGGGCTCATCGCCACGGGACCGACCGCTCTGTAATCTCTCCTGCGAGGTTCCTCTGCATCGCGGTCCCGGGGTCGGCCGCGTTCTCGAGGACCCACATGAGTTTGACCATCGCGGTCCCGGGAAGCATGTTCTCGCCCTCGACGACGCCGGCGTCCAATAGGTCGCGTCCGGTGTCGTATACCCGGTCGCAGACCCGGCCGTCGATGCACTGACTCGTCATCACGACGGTGGTCCCGTCCTCGACGAGCGTCTCTATCTCGTCGATGAAGTCAGTCGAGACGTGTCCCAGGCCGGTCCCTTCGAGGACGACACCGGCCTTCCCCGAGAGGACCTCGAACAGCGCCGGATCCATTCCGGGGATGAATTTCAACAACTCGACGTCGGTTTCCAGGCCGGCGGCGATGGACGATTCGGTCTCGCCCCGCGTTTCGTACTCGCGCCGAACGGTAACCTCGCCGGTGTCGTAGTCCACCTCGCCGAGGGGGCGTTCCCCGATCGTCTCGAAGGCGTCACGACGGGAGGTATGATTCTTCCTGACACGCGTTCCGCGGTGGAGCGCGACAGTGTCGTCGGACGGAGTGGCGTGCATCGCGACGAGTACCTCGGCCACGTCGGATTTCGCGGCCTCGACAGCCCCGACGGCGTTCACCACGTTGTCCGAGGAGGGGCGGTCGGCCGAGCGCTGGCTCCCGGTGAACACGATCGGGACCGGCGTCTCCAGCATGAACGAGAGGGCGCTCGCGGTGTACTGCATCGTATCGGTGCCGTGCATGACGACGATTCCGTCGACGCCCGCCTCGATCTCCTCGTGGACGACCCGAGCGAGATCCTGCCAGACGGACGGGGTCATGTTCTCCGAGAGGATGTTCGCGACGACTCGACCGCGGTAATTTGCCATCCCGGCGAGGTCGGGGACGGCCTGGAGGACGTCCTCGGCGTCGAACTGGGCGGTCACGGCGCCTGTTCGGTAGTCCACGGTCGAAGCGATGGTTCCGCCAGTCGAGATGAGCGATATCGTCGGAAGGTCATCATCGAAGGTGATACTGGAGGTTTCGGTCACCTCGCCCGGTTCGATGTCGTACACGTCGGACTCGAGGACCGTTACGGACGCGGCCTCGCGGTCGACCCCGAGGTTGTATCCGCTGTCGAGTTTGACGACGAGGTGGTCGGGAGAACTCGAGGGGAGCACGATCCCCTCGTCGCTCCGTCCGTCGCGATCGACGCGGACGCGGTCGCCTGGGTGCATGGCCGCAGGTATCCGGGCGGCGACCTTGAAACCACCTACTCGCGGATCTTCCACCCGTGTTCGGTGCGCGAGACGACCTGTTCTGCCGCCAGCGTCGAGAGGACGCTCTCGATAAGTTGCTGGGGAACCTCGATCTCGCTTGCGAGGTCGCTCGCGGACCGCACCTCGCCGGCGAGGGCCGCCAGTACCTCGGCGTGGAGTTGGCCGCCGTTGCCATTGACCGCTTCGGCGAGGTCTCCCTGTACCTCCGTCAGGCGGCCCTGGACCCAGCGCTGGGCCATCGAGAGTTCGCGCTCCAGGTCCTTGAGGTCCTCCAGCCGGGACGCCAGTTCGGCCACGTCGCTCTGGCCGTCGAAGGAGGTGGTGATTCTGAGGTGGGAGCACCGGCCCAGGTCGAGGTCGGCGCTCGCGGGGTACGCGCTCTTCGCCCCGAAGTGATAGGGCGAGACCTGCACCTCGAGACGGAGGTTCTGGGCGATGTGAAAGTACTTCCGGCGTTTCTCGTCCGTGTGACTCTCGACCAGCCCGGCCTCCTCGAGCCTGCGGAGGTGGTCGATGACGGCCTTCGGACTCACGTCGATGTACTCGCTGATCTCGGTCACGTAACTCGGCTTGCGTGCGAGCAACCGCAATATGCGCCTGCGGTTCTCGTTCCCCAGCAAATCGAGCAGTGCCCCGGAATCCATCTCCCTTGGCCCATTTTTGGGGTCAGCGGGGAAAAGGATGTCTGCTCGCGTCTTCCACGGTCACCGCCCCTTTCACCACGCTATATGGCGATTTCGGCGATGGACTTATGGCAAAACGTGCCAAATTATAACATGCATGTTCGAGCCGTTCTCGAGCGGGTACTACCTGGGCCGTCTCTACGTGACCCGGACGAGCGGCGGGGCTGCCCTCCTCCAGCGAGAACAACACGAAACCGCGAATCGCGAGATCTACGCGACGGGCGAGGGCGTCGAACGCCTCGACAATCCGCTCGTCATGAAACTCGAGGAACGACATTTCCCGGTGCACGCCGCCGAGGACGTCCCGGAAGGGACCCTCGCGGTTCCCGAGGACCTGCTCGAGTCCACCCGGATCGACAACCCGCCGGCCCTGAAAGAGGTCCTCGTCGCCAAGAAAGAACACGCGAAACGCCTCCACGAGTACGGAGCGGTGTAGGAGTCACATGGTCGTCGGGCGTTCGGATATCGTGCTTGCCTGTCGAGCATCCAGTACCTGATAGGTGCGCCCGGACCCGGTCTCCAGGCTTCCCGACAGCGGGATGAATCAGGTCAGTTGTTCGTTCGTTCTCCGCCCGGGAACTGACAGTTGTTTGTTCGTTCTTCGCCCGGGAAATCCGATCCTTCCGTGTCCGTATTCTAGAATACACCGAAAACGATGACCTGTCGCACAGTCACCCACGACGGGGAGCCATCAGGAAGCGACGGACCAGACGCCGGGTGAGCAGCATGCCATTTGTGAAGGGGAACGAGGGAATGGACCAGTAGTTGTGAAGGGGAACGAGGGAGGGGATCAGTAGTTGTGAAGGGGAACGAGGGAGGGGACCAGTAGTCGATGGACCGGTTCGGGCCCGTCGGGCCCAGGTGTCACTCCTCCCCGCCGATAATCTCTGCCGGCGACTCAATCTGTGGTGGTCGAATCTCGACGTCGTGGCCGGTGTGTCTCGCGTGGGTCGTCGCCCACCGCCGCGCTGGGGATTCAGAGAGGTATCTGTCCCCGTCCGGGCACCGTCGGCACTCGACGATCCATGGCGTCACGTCGTCCGGGAAGTGGCCGGTGTGTCGCTCGTGGTCGATGGCGAACTGTTCGACGGCACGATTCCCCGAACTCAGTTCGCCGAGTTCGTACTCGAGGTCCCACTCGCGTGAACACCGGGAACAGGTCACTGTCGGAACGCCGTTTACGCGTTCTCGGTCCACCCCACCGGGATCGGGTTCGTCGTCCATGGGTCGTTCTTCGTCGCCAGCCCCTTTACGTCGTCCACTCGGTGGTCTACTCGTGGAGGAGAGTGCTTGAAGAACGACGCATTGTGGTGTGTTTGCGTTTCACCGTCTCACGTCGATCCGTTTTCTCCCTCTCACGTCGATCCGTTTCCCCTCCTCACGTCGATCCGTTTCCCCTCCTCACGTCGTTCTTCCTGATCCGTCGAGCCGTCGGTCACCATCCAGAATCGTTCGTCCCTCACTCCCCGACCCGTTCGTATACGACGAAGGAGAAGCCATTGCGGTCGTCCCGGTCGATTTCACGAAAGGCCGAGTGGTCCCAGTCCGGGAACGTCGTATCGCCCTCGTAGCTATCGTGAATCTCGGTGAAATACAGACGATCGGTGCGCGGGAGAACGGCTTCGTACACGGTCCGACCGCCGATGACGAAGACTTCATCGGTCCCGGTCTCCCGGGCGACGTCGAGTGCGTCCTCGATGCCCCGGGCCTGTACTGCCCCTTCGGGCAGATCGAGGTCACGGGTGGAGAGAACGACGTTCAGCCGCCCGGGAAGCGGTTCCCCGAGTCTGTCGACGATCGATTCGTACGTTCGTCGTCCCACGATCACCGGGTGACCCATCGTCGTCTCCTTGAAGTGAGCGAGGTCCTCCGGGAGGTCCCAGGGAATCGAGCCCTCGGCACCGATGACACCGTTCTCCGCGACAGCGACCACGAGGGAGACGATCATTCCGCGACGGCGAAGGAAATCGGCGGATGCGGCTCGTACCCCTCGAGTCGGAAGTCGTCGAACTCGAGGTCGTCGATCGGCTTCTCGGCGACCTCGATGTGGGGCCGGTCCCGGGGCTCGCGGGAGAGTTGGGTGAGTAAGCCCGGGACGTGGTCGTACCCCTTCTCCGGTTCCGGGGGTGACTCCCGTTCGACCCAGGCTCGGACGGTCTCGTAGCCCGCTTTGGTCTCGACCCCTTCGAGTCGGTCCTGGAACTCGCCGAGGTTTTCGGCGTACCACGACCCGCGGTCGCCCTCGCCGACGTAGACGTGCGCATCGACGAGGCTGTGGCCGAACCGCCCCACCTCCAGACCGACGGCCTGTGCCACGGCGTGGGTGAGAAGCGAGTAGGCCCCTATATTAAATGGGACGCCGAGGGCCAAATCCGCCGATCGCTGGGTGAGGTGCGTGTTGAGCCGGCCGTCCTGGACGGTGAAGGCGAAGGTGTAGTGACACGGGGGGAGCTGTGAGACCGCCGCGTTGGCCGGGTGCCAGGCGCTCACGACGATGCGCCTCGAGTTCGGATTCTCGCGGAGCTGGTCCAATGCGTGCCCCAACTGGTCGAACGTCCCCTCGTCGGTGACGAACTCGTGCTCCTCTCCGGGCCAGGCTTCCCCGGGTAGTCGTTCGCTCTCCGACGGTATCGGAAATCGGCGCCAGAACCGCCCGTAGGCCGTATCGAGGTGGCCTTCATCGTCGGCCCAGGCGTCCCAGATCGAGGTCTCCTCGCGGAGGTTCCTGATGTGTTCTTCGCCCGAGAGGTACCACAGGAGTTCGTGGATGAGCGAGTTCCAGCGCGGCCCCGAGAGGTCCTTGGTCGTCAGGAGGGGAAATCCCGCCCCGAGGTCGATCCTGTAATGATGGGAAAACCCGGCGATCGTGTCCACGCCGGTCCGGTTTTCCTTGTACGTTCCCTCCCGGAGCACCCGATCCAGGAGGCCCAGGTACTGTTCCATTGTCGTCGAAATAGCACGGCCCAGCCTACATAATCGTGACGACCCACATCGGATGACGAACCGTATTGAATCCAGTATTGATAGAACGGACGAGGCGAAAACTCACGGCGAAAGCCGTGGATAGCTTACCCCCTGAACAACTGCCGCACTTCCTCGATGACCTGCCCCTCGGCCGCGACGACGTAGGTTCGCCCGGGAACGAGTCTCGTCTCGCTATCTGCGATGTTCTCGCCGCTCTCGTCCGAGAGCACCAGGGCTCCCCGTGGGAGTGATACCTCGGCGAGGGTCCGATCCGCGACGGGTGCGCCCTCGGCAACTGTGAACTCCAGGATATCGAGTTCGATCGATAGGACTTCGATGGCGCGTTCCTCGCTTCCCGTGATGGCGTTTGCAGCAACGATTCCACCCGATCGCTCGGGGAAGATGACCGAGTCAACGACGCCCTGGAAGGCCTCCGCGGCAGATTCGTCTTCCACCCGGAGGACGGTCCTGATCCCCGGGTTCTCCCGGCTCGCCAGGATACAGGCGGCCAGGTTCGATCCCACGTGACCGCTCAGTCCGGCGATGACGTCGGCCGAATTCGGGTCGGCCTGTTCGAGGACGTCCGGGTAGGTGCCGTCCCCTTCGATCACTGTGGCGACGTACTCCTCGCCGAGACGGGCACACCGGTCCGGATCGGATTCGATAATCACCACGCTGTGTCCCTGCTCGTCGAGCGTCCGGGCGGCATTGAGCCCAACGCGACCGCCGCCGACGATGATGACTCGCTTGTCGTTCATGGGTCCGCTGGACTCCCTCATTTGGTACCTCCCCGCTCGAGCACCAAATAAATCAACCCCCCGAGTGCCAGCCATCCGATCCCGATGAGCCAGATGCGGAGGTCGACGAAGAATCCGAGAAGGAGGTTGCAGGCGATGCCAAGGATCGGAGGAATCGGGTAGTACGGAATCTCGTACGGCCGACTCATGTCCGGTCGACGGCGGCGGAGTCTGATCACGGCCATGTTGACGACGACGAAGGACATGAGAAAGAAGAGACTCGATAGCCGACCGACCGATCCGACGGGGATCGTCGCGACACCGAGCACCATAACGATTGCACTCAGGAGGACAGCCCGGAACGGGGTCCCGAACCGCCGGTGAATCTGCCCCAGGCCTCCCGGGAGGTGCCCCTCCCGCCCCATGGAGAATGCGACGCGACTCGAGGCGAGGACGACCGCGTTGAGGGCGCTTATTGTGGAGAAGACGGCCCCGAATGCGATGAGGGCCGCCCCGGACCCCAGTATCGGAACCGTCGGCATGAACGACTCTGCGGCCTGCGCGATGGCGGTTTCACCGGCCCGTCCGAGCGCCTGGGCCCCGATGGTCCCGATGGCGACCACGAGGACGAGGAGATAGATGGCGATGGTGGCGACGAGCGAGTAGAAAATCGCCTTCGGGATGTTCTCTTTCGGGTTCTTCACCTCCTCCGTGACGGTGGCGATGAGGTCGTATCCCTCGAAGGCGATGAACGTAAGTCCCATCGCGGGTAGGACCGCCACGACGCCGTGCGTGAAGGTCGGGGTGAATCGGCCCAACTCGACGGCGAACGCCCCGAAGGCTGCGAAGATCAGGAGGATAGCGACCTTGATGAGGGTAACGACGGTCTCCGCGCCGCCGCTCGCGCTGGTGCTCACCGCGTTGAGGGCGACGAAGAGTATCACGGAAATGACACCGAGCGCAACGTCCCCGAACGGGACAGTGACGCCCCGGCAGTGGTAATCCGATGGGGAATGTCGACGCCGAAGATGTGGAGGAACTCGACGAAGTTCGCTCCGAATCCCCGGGCGTACAACGCGCCGGCGATCATGTACGCGAACCACAACATCCACCCCATCAGGAAGGAGATGGGTCCCGAGAATACCTCCTTCACGAACGCGTACCCACCGCCGCTCTCGGGGATCGCACTTGCGAGTTCGGCGTAGGACAGTGCAGTGAAGGACGTGACGATCCCGTTGAGGAAGAAGACGACCATCGCTGCCGGCCCGGCGACCTCCGCGGCCAACCCCGTAAGGACGAAAATCCCGGCACCGATCATCGCCCCGACGCCGACCATCGTGGCGTCGAGCAGGCCGAGACTTCGACGGGGTGTGCGCTGGCCCTGGCTCACACGTCAACGTAGCGTCGAGCGGGTGCAAAAATTTCATGGCACATCGACGCGACCTGACCGAAAACGCTGACAGTCCGGCCGTCTGTCACTGCCCTACGGCATTCAGGCCGTTTGTCACCGAAGCGCGGGAATTCCAGGACTCGATCGGGCACTGGGATCGATGCCGTCCGATGTTCCACGGCGGTTTGCGAATCGATGACCTAATCCCATTCTACGGGCGGATTTCGCCCACCAGCGACCAGCTGTTTCGAGGACGACTGATACCAAACTCTTATATAGAAGGACAATCAATCGCCATCTGACGATGTCACAGCGACGAATGCAGGGCCAGCCAATGATTATCATGGGCGAGGATGCACAGCGCGTGAAAGACAAGGACGCGCAGGAACACAACATTTCTGCTGCGCGGGCGGTCGCGGATTCCGTCAGGTCGACGCTCGGACCGAAGGGGATGGACAAGATGCTCGTCTCCTCGATGGGCGACGTCACCGTCACCAACGACGGCGTCACCATCCTCCAGGAGATGGACATCGACAATCCCACAGCGGAGATGATCGTCGAGGTCGCCGAGACCCAGGAGGACGAAGCCGGCGACGGGACCACGACAGCCGTTGCGATCGCGGGAGAACTCTTGAAGAACGCCGAGGACCTCCTCGATCGGGACATTCACCCGACGGCGATCATCAAGGGCTACAACCTGGCATCCGACCGGGCCCGCGAGGCCATCGACGACGTCTCCATCACGGTCGACCCGGATGACGAGGACCTCGTCCGGGCCGTCGCGGAGACCTCGATGACGGGCAAGGGCGCCGAACTCGACAAGGAACTTCTCTCCGGTCTCGTCTACCGGGCCCTCCAGCAGGTTTCCGTCGATGCCGATGACGGTTCGACCGTCGTCGACATGGAGAACGTACAAATCGAGACCCAGACCGGACGGAGTGCCGGTGAATCCGAGCTGCTCGTCGGGGCCGCGATCGACGACGACCCGCTTCACGAGAACATGCCGAGCGAGGTCGAGGACGCGAAGATCCTGCTCCTCAACGAGGCGATCGAGGTCGAGGAGACCGAAACCGACACCCAGGTCTCCGTCGACAGCCCGGAACAACTCCAGAAGTTCCTCGACCAGGAGGAGAAACAGCTTCGCAACAAGGTCCAGCAGATCGCAGATACGGGCGCGAACGTCGTCTTCTGTCAGAAGGGCGTCGACGACATGGCCCAGCACTTCCTCGCGAAAGAGGGCATCCTTGCCGTCCGCCGCACGAGGAAGAGCGATATGGAGTTCCTCCGGGACATCCTCGGAATCGACATCGTGACCGATCTCGACGCCGCGACCCCCGAGGACGTCGGGACTGGTACGGTCAGCCGGGACGAGGCCGACGAGTTGTTCTACATCGAAGGCGACGAGGAGGCCCACGGCGTTACCCTGCTCCTCCGCGGCGCCACCGAACACGTGGTGGACGAAGTCGAGCGGAGCGTCACGGACGCCCTCGATGTCGCCTCACAGGCCCTCACCGACGGTCGCGTGCTCCCGGGCGGCGGCGCTATCGAAGTCGAAGTGGCAGACCGCGTTCGTACCTACGCCGACAGCGTCGAGGGCCGCGAACAACTCGCGGTCGAGGCCTTCGCCGATTCCCTCGAACTCGTGCCGCGAGTCCTCGCCGGCAACGCCGGACTGGACTCGATCGATACGCTCGTCGACCTCCGATCGGCCCACGAGAGCGGCGATCAGCGTGCCGGCCTGAACGTCTTCACCGGCGAGGTCGAGGACACTTTCGAAGCGGGCGTCGTCGAGCCTGCCCACGCGAAGGAACAGGCACTGAGTTCGGCCACGGAAGCGGCGAACCTCGTCCTCAAGATCGACGACATCATCTCCGCAGGCGACCTTTCGACGGAAGGTGAAGAGGACGAAGGAGCCGGTGGTCCAGGCGGTCCCGGGGGCATGGGCGGCATGGGCGGTATGGGCGGTATGGGTGGCATGGGCGGCGCGATGTAACCGCCGACGACACCCGAAACAGGTCCGATATTCGTCCGTCCATTCCGGCCGAACCGCCGTCGTGAACAATCTACCTTTCATATTTGCGTCGACACCTACCTGCGGGACCACGTCGGACACTACCTGCGCCACCAGCCAGTGTACGCGCGAAAGACATCGCGCTCGAACGTTCGCAACGCGCTCGAACGTTCGCAAAAACGGTTCCGTGGACTCACACGTTCGCAAAAACGGTTCCGTGGAATCACACGCTCGCAAAACAACTCAGTGCAATTCCCCCGTTTACTCCCGACATCTCGTCGACTGCCACGACATCGAAACGGGTCCCCGAAATCCCGACGCCTGCGTGACGAACCTTTACATAGAGAACCGGAGCCAACCGCCTGTATGACCTGACCGGGGCCCGGAACGGAAAGCGGGAGTACGGCTACTCGTTCCGGGACGGTTCCTGCCGTCTGTTCGCACCCTATTCGCGGTCAGTTCCTTCGATCGACTTCCCGCCCCGCATTCGAGTACCGCGTGGCGGTCACTCGAGTAGAATCGCCGGTCGGAGCGGTTCGGCTGCCGCTGCCTTCTCAGCGGTTGCCTCCTCCTCTTCGACGACCGTGACCGACGCGTCGAATTCCCGGCCCAGGAAGTCCCGGGCTTCGCGGTACACGGCCGTCTCGTCGACTCCCGATATGAAATCGAGATCATCTTCTCCCCGCTCCCGTACGGTCTCCACGAGGGACTGGACCAGGTCGTGGACGGCATCACCGCGCTCCCGGAGTTCCTCTCGCTGCATGACCTCGCTCATCACCTGGTCGACGTCGGGGCCGATTTCGAGGACCGTCTCGAAGACTTCGCGCTTCCAGGCCGCAGCCGTGAAGACCCGGATCCGCGTCGGGTCTTCGCCCGTCACCGAGACGATGTCCCGGATGTCCTCGTGTAGTTCCTCGATCAGTCGCTCCTCGACCTCGAGTTTCCTGCTCTCGAGGTCGGGATCCGGTTCCGGCCACTCGGCGTCCTCGGCGGGACCACCCTCGAGGCGTTCGTACAACTCGTTCGTCACGAACGGGATTACCGGAGCCAGGAGGCACAACCGCGTTCTGAGCACCTCGCTCCGGGTCCATGACGCCGCCGGTCTGTCCGTCTCCGTTCGCCTGCGGTACCACCGGAGATACTCCTCGAGACGGTAAAATGCGTCCTGGGTGGCGTGTCTCGTGCTGAACTCCTCGAGGGCCTCTGTGACGTCCCGGACGACCGACTGGAGTCGCGAGAGCAACCAGCGGTCGATGCGCTCGAGGTCGGGTCGTTCCGCCGGCGTGTCGGCCTCGATCACCTCGTTGGCCTGCCGGTAGAACCGGGCGATCCGGTCGTGGGTCGCCTCGACGTCCTCGGCGCGCCAGTCGTAGTCCTGCCAGGGCTCCGCGGAGTTGAGCAGGAAGAACCGGACGGTGTCGGCGCCGTATTTCTCGATGGCGTTGGACGGGAGGACTACGTGACCTTTCGAGGAGGACATTGCTTCGCCCTCGAGGAGTCCCATCCCCATCGCCGTTATTCCCTGTGGCCACTTCGGTTCCTCGAAGAGTTCTGCGTGATGAAACAGGTAGAACGTCAGGTGATTCTGGATCAGGTCGTGTGCCGAACAGCGGTAATCCACTGGATACCAGTAGTCCCATTCCTCGCGTAACTCGAGTGCCCGTTCGTCGGGGTCATCCACCGCGTCTTCGCCGTAAAACAGGGCGTCGAAGAACTCCCGGGTGAGGTCCTCCGGGGGGATGTCGTCGATACGGTGGGCGATGGTGTAGTACGCCATGTAGATCGTCGAGTCCGACAGCGGTTCGATCACGAACTCGTCGTCCCACGGCAGTCTCGTTCCAAGGCCGAAGTTCCGGATACAGGGCCACTCGTTGAGCCAGTCGATGGTGTGGTAGTACTGGTCTCTGGTGTTCTCGGGGATGGCTTCCATCTCGTCGACGACCGCTCGGGCCTTCCGTTTCCACTCCTCGTTCGTATAATCGAGGAACCAGGTCTCCTGTTCTGCGACCTCCACGTCGCCACCACACCGACACACCACCTCTTCGGAGAACTCGTACATCGAGTCGAAGGAACCCTGCTTTCGGTAGTGTTCGCTGAGTTCATCGCGGACGTCCTCGATCACCTCGCCGGCGAATTCGCCGTACTCCTCGGTGAGACGACCGACGTGGAACTCGCGCGTATAGACTTCCTGGGTCGCCTCCTCGAGTGCCGGGTCGTCCTGCGATTCGATCCCGTACGCTTCGACCGCGTCTTTCGCGGGGAACTCACCGTACTCGTCGATGTCGACGATCGACTTCGGTTCGATTGCGTCGACGTCCGCGGGGTCGATCCCGTACGAGCGCAACGTTTCCGCCTCCGCTTTGATCTCCGAAAGCGCGACCCAGTCGTCCGGGCTGTGTCCCGGGACCGACATCACGACGCCGGTCGCGTTGTCGGGGTCGACGAACCGGGCCGGGAGAATGAGCAACTCCTCGTCAGTGACCGGGTTGACAAACCGCTCTCCGACGAGCGAGTCCCCGGAGAAACGCTCCTGGATCGTGACCTCCCGTTCCTGGAGTTCGAGTTTCTCGACCGCCTCCTCGGAGACGATCCAGGGTTCGTCGTCCACGGTGGCACGAACGTAGGTCCCCTCCGGGTCGACGTACGCGTTCGTGACGCCCCGGACGGTTTCGGGCCGGAGGGTGGCCATCGGCATGAAGGCGCCGTCCGTCTCGAACTTGATAAGGGTGTACTCCTGGAACTCCGCCTCTTCGCCTTCCAGGAGATCGTGTGTCGTTACGGGGTTCTCCTCGTTCGTACAGTACTTCACGGGATGGAGGCCACGCTCGAGCAAACCTCGCTCGCGGAGGGTCTCGTACTGCCAGGTGATGAATTTCGAATACCGTTCGTCCTCGGTCGTGAATTCCCGGCGCCAGTCGATGGAGAGTCCAAGCGCCCGCATGTTCGTCTTATAGTGATTTTCGATGAAGTAGCGGGCGTAGCCCATCGGCGTTTCGAGGTCGCTGAGTTCGGATTCGGGAACGCCGAATGTGTCCCGGAGCGTCGACAACTGGGATTCTTCGCCTTGCTTGAGACGATTGACGGCCCCGATAATCGGCGTGCCTGTCACGTGCCAGGCCAGGGGGAACAGCACGGTGTCGCCCTGGAGTCTCCGGTATCTCGCGTATACGTCGGGGACGGTGTACGTCCGGGCGTGCCCGATGTGCATCCCGCCACTCGGATAGGGATACGGGACAGTGACGAACGTGGCCTCTCCGTCGGCCGGTTCGGCGTGGTACCGACCGCGCTCGGCCCAGCGCTCTTGCCACTTCTCTTCGATTGCCCGGGGCTCGTAGTCCATATCCGTGCCTCTCGCGGTCGCTCTAAAAAGGACTTATGACATGCCAGTCGGCCGCCGAACAGGTGAGGTGGCGCTCATTTTCGCCGACAGTCCCAACCGGGAGGGTATCCCTGGGCACACGAAACGGAAAACGGGCCGGGCAACGGGACGACGGTTCACTCTGTGGGGAACACCGTTCACTCGATGTCGATCGAGTGCGAGTCCGAGATCCCTGTCTTCGGAAGGGTCACAGTGAGAACCCCATTATTGAACGTGGCGCTGACGCCGTCGTCCTCGACCGGTTCCGGAAGCGTGATCGTCCTGCTCTGCGAGCGTTTTCGTCGCTCCTGCCTGACGTAGCGTTCTGGTTCCTCGGTCTCGACGTCTTCTATGTGCTCGGCGGCGATCCGGAGTCGGTCTTCTGACAGTTCGACGTCGATGTCCTCCTTCGCGAAGCCCGGGAGGTCAGTCGTGACGACGAACTCGTCGTCGTACTCCGCCACGTCGACGCTGAGTCGACCCGGCATCGCTGCTTCGAACGATCCCCAGTCGTCGATATCCTCGAACTGACTGGCCATGCGGTCGAACATGCGTTGAATCTCGTCGAACGGGTTCTTTCGGGACGGCATTACGGTAGTATATCTGTCTCACACGGCTAAAAACATATTCCTCCAGGAACCCAAACAACGTCCAGGCCGTCTGAAAACTCCCTACACGACGTGCTCGACGTCGTACGAGCCGAGGCGTTTGACCCAGCCCGCACTCGCGATGTCCTCGATACTGTCGATGGCGGATTGGGTTCGGTCCTCGTAGAGACCCGCCTCGAGGTCGAAGTGAAAGAGGTAATCGCCGAGGCGCTCGCCGCTCGGGCGGGACTCGAGTCGCGAGAGGTTGATGTTCCGCTCTGCGAACGGTTCCAGGAGTTCGAGGAGGAGCCCCGGGTAGTTCGTATTCGGGTAGATGACGAGCGTGGTTTTCCCGCCCGAGGCAGAGCGCTCCTCCGGACCGGCGACCACGAAAAACCGGGTTGCATTCGACGTCCGGTCCTGGATGTCCTCGGCGAGCAGCTGGAGGTCGTCTCCGGCCGTGTCGGGATGCCCGATGCCGGCTACAGTCGGGTCCTCACGTGCGCGTTCGACGCCCCGGGCAGTCGATGCGACGGCCTCGAGGGACACCTCGGGGTACTCCTCCTCGATGAACGTCCGACACTGTGCGAGGGCCTGGGAGTGGCTCGCGATGGTGTCGATTTCCGTAGACTGTGCGAGCAACGCGTGTCTGATCGGGGTGACGATCTCCCGGACCACCGCCACGTCGAGGTCGGCGAGGGCGTCCAGGCTCTCGGTCACCGATCCCTCGATGCTGTTCTCGATCGGAACGACGCCTCGTTCGTACTCCCCGTCTGCCACCCCGGTGACGATCTCGTAGACGGCTTCCCGGAAGTCGATGTCGCCGTCGGCGACCGCCCTGGCGGCCCGGTGGGAGTAGGTCCCTGTCGGACCCAGTGTGACCGTTCGCATGCCCCGTCATACTCCACGGGTGCTCAAAAACGCGTCGGGAAAAGAGGCCCGGACCTGCTCACTCTTCGACGGCCCGGACCCCGGTGAATTCGAATCGTGCCCCGCCCGCCTCACTGTCCGTGATATCGACCTGCCACCCGTGTGCCTCAGCGATTTCCTGGACGATGGGGAGGCCGAACCCGATGCCGTTTTCCGCAGTCGTAAATCCCATATCGAAGACTCGTTCCCGGTCCGATTCCGGGATTCCCTGCCCGTCGTCGGCGACGTAGAACCCGTCCGGAAGGGAGCCGACCGTGATAGTGACCCTGTGATCGGTTTCCTCTACGGACCCCGTCGCGGCTTCCCCCTCGGGTGGTCCGTACTCGACCGCGTTCCGGAACAGGTTCTCGAAGATTTCCGGCAGCCTCGTCGGATCGGCACGGATCGTTTTCTCGGTCTCGACCTCGATCGTCGCCGCCCCGGTCTCGACGGTCGACCAGCATTGACTGGCGACCTCGTCGAGCGCGAGGGCGACCGTTTCGTCGACCGTCTGGCCCTGTCTGGCCAGCGACAGCACGTCTTCGATGAGCACTTCCATGCGATCGAGAGCGTCCTGTATCGCTTCCACGTTCGCGGACTCCTCCTCAACCAACTCGAGACGGCCCCGGGCGACGGTAAGTGGACTCTGGAGGTCGTGTGAGATGACCGAGGCGACGTTCTCGAGGCGCTCGTTCTGCCGTTTCAATTCCTGTTCGCGTTCCAGGCGGTCGAAGGCCACCTCAGCGTTCGCCGCGAGTATTCTGGCCAGTTGTACGTCCTCCCGGGACAGCGCACCGACCTCGGTCTCGCCGATAGCGAGGACGCCGTACTCCCCGATGGGGACGAACAGGCCGGAGCGGGCGTCGCCCCGGTCGTATCCGTCCTCGATCGTTCGGAGGTCCTGATACACGACTGCCTCTTCCTTCTCGAACGCTCGACCGGCCGTCCCTTCGCCGATCGGATAGACCGGGCGTTCGCCGAGGATCCGTTCTGCCTCCTCGGTGACGGCGACCGGTTCGAGACACTCGCCATCGGCGGAACGCATCCGAACCACCGTGATCGAGTGGCCGAGGACGTCCTTCGCCGTATCGGCCGTCTCCCTGGCGATCTCGTCTCTGGAATCCGCGGTGTAGAGACCTCGCGTTCTGTCGTGGAGCGTTTCGAGTGCCCCCTCGCGCCGTTTCCGGTCGGTGATCTCTCTGGAGACCAGCACAATGCCCTCGATGACTGGATCGTCGAGCCGGTTCTGCCCCACGGCTTCGAGCCAGATCCAGTCCCCTTCCGCGGTCTCGTAGCGATATTCGATCTCGCTTCCGTTTTGCTCCCCCGAGACGAGCCCCTCGAATTCGGCCTCGATCCGGTCCCGGTCCCCGGGATGCACCCGCTCGAAGGCGGAGTCCTCGAGCAGGTCGGAGATGTCGTACCCCAGCACGTGGCGGACTGACGGACTCACGAATTCGATCGTCCCGTCCTCCGAGAGAATCAGGAGCACGTCAGACGAGTACTCGATGAGCCGCCGGTAGAATTCGCCCCCTCCCGGGCCGACACTATCGGCTCCTCCTGGCCCATTGGCTGCCATCACCTACCGATGGTACCGGTCGTATTTAGTAGTACCGCGTATCGCGACCAGATTTGCCGGAACGTATAGAAGCGGGGCCACAATCGTCCGGTCCACCTCACCCGTCCGGTCCACCCCTCCCGTCCGGTCCACCCCACTCGGTCGTCGAACATCGGACCTGCCCACCAATCGAGCATACCTGGCTACCAGTTGAGCGTACATGGCCACTAGTTGAGCGTACCTGGCTACCGGTTGAGCGTGTGTATCGCGTGTCCGAGGGCGTTTTCGGCCGCTTCCATCACCGCCTCCGAGAGGGTCGGGTGGACGTGGATCGTCGTGGCGAGTGATTCGAGGGTCGTCCCGGTTTCGACCGCCAGCCCGAGTTCGGCAATCAGTTCCGAGGAGTCCGGACCGACCACGCGGCCCCCCAGCACACGACCGGTTTCCGCGTCGCCGATGACGCGGACGAACCCCTCAGTTTGGCCGGTCGTGAGCGCCCGTCCACTCGCCCGGAACGGGAACTGGCCGACGACCGGTTCGAAACCGTCGTCCTCGGCCGCATCCTCGGAGAGACCGACGGTCGCGATTTCCGGTTCGGTGAAGACGGCCGCGGGTACGGAGCGATAGTCCAGACGCGTGCCGAGACCGGCGATGACCTCCGCGGCGACGACCCCCTCCCGACTGGCTTTATGCGCGAGCATGGGTTCACCGGCGACGTCCCCGATGGCGAACACGTTCGCGTTCTCTGTCCGGGCCCGATCGTCCGTCTCGATGAAGCCGTCGTCGTTCACCTCGACCCCGACCGCCTCGAGGTTCACCGTGTCCGTAACGGGCGTTCTTCCGACGGCAACGATCACTCGCTCCCCGGAGAACTCCGAGTGGGTCCCCTCCTCGTCCTCCGTCACCACGACGACCCCCTCGTCGCCGTTCTCCAAGGAGGATGCGGATTCCCCGAATGCGAATTCGATCCCGAGGTCCGTCGCGCGCTGTTTCACCGGGCGGGTGAGATCGGACTCGTATCCCGGAAGGACGTCATCGAGCATCTCCACCACGGTGACGTCCACTCCGAGTTTCGCGAGGACCGTCGAGAGTTCCATCCCGATGTATCCGGCGCCGACGATCACGACGGAGTCCGGGACGGACTCCAGGTCGAGGACGTCCCGCGAGGAGAGGACGTGGGTTCCGTCGAATTCGAACCCGGGGATCTCGATGGGTCTGGATCCGGTGGCGACGATCGCGTGCTCGTACTCGTAGCGGATTGTATCGGAGTCCTCAGATCGATACACGTCCAACTCTCCGTCCCCGGCGAATACTCCTCGACCCTCGACGACCTCGACACCGTGGGCCTTTAGCAACTTCTCGACGCCCCGGGTGAGCCGGTTCACCACCCCGTCCTTCCACTCTGCCATCTCCTCGACCTCGATATGCGGGTCGGCGTATATCCCCATGTCCTCGGAGTGACCCGCCTCGTGGGCGACGTCAGTGGCCGTGAGGAACGCCTTCGACGGGATGCATCCATAGTTGAGACACGTCCCGCCGACCGCGTCCGCCTCGACGAGGGTCACGTCAAGGTCGAGTTGGCCGGCGCGGATCGCGGCGACGTACCCACCGGGACCGCCGCCGACGATAACAACGTCCGTTTCGACCGGCTCCTCGTCTGGATCGGCCTGCACCTCATCCGGGTCGGCATTCACCTCGTCCGGATCGGCCTGCTCCTCGTTCGTCGCTGTCGAGTCGGATCCACTCATCGCCGGGATCTATCGTGCCTGGATGCTTGAGGTATTTCATTCGCACGTCGGTCGAACGATTCGGTTCATTCGATAGTCGATAGACTGCCCCAGTCATTCGGGGCCGGTAGCCCGGGTCGTGGATCGATCGACGAGGAGAAGGAAATACCTTTGCGGGAACCGCCCCTCGCTATCGCCAGATGGAGGTCGCCGAGGTAGTCCCCGATTTCGCCGACGTGTTTCCCTTCGAATCGTTCAACGCCATGCAGGAGGCGGCCGCTCCTGCCGTTCTCGAGTCCGAGGAGAACGTGGTTCTAAGCGCTCCCACGGGAAGCGGGAAGACGGCAATCGCCGAACTCGCCATCTCCCGGACGCTCGACGCCGGCGGGACCGCACTCTTCATCGCGCCGCTCCGGGCCCTCACGAACGAGAAGGCAGCGGACTGGGAGCGATTCGAGTCCCTGGGGTACTCGGTCTACGTTGTGACCGGGGAGCGTGACTTCAATCCTCGGCGAGCGTCGCGGGCGGACGTGCTCGTGATGACCCCGGAGAAAACCGACTCGGCGACGCGCAAGCACGACTCCCCGCGGTACGAGTTCATTACAGACGTGGACCTCCTCGTCATCGACGAGGTCCAACTCCTCGACTCCGCGTCCCGGGGGAGCGTCCTCGAGGTCGTCGTTTCCCGCCTGAGACGGCTCGCGGACCCGCGGATCGTCGCCCTGTCGGCGACCATGAAGAACGTCTCGGAGGTCGCAGCGTGGCTCGAGGCCCCGGAGGAGACGACGTTCGACTTCGGGGAGTCCTACCGACCGGTTGACCTCCACGCGGGCATCCGGACGTACACCCACGGGGAGAACGCCTTCGCGGACAAGTACAGGCGGCTGTTTACGGCGATCGACCTCGCCGAACAGCACCTCCGCGAGGACGGGCAGGCCCTCGTATTCGTTGCCTCGCGACAGGACACGATCCAGTCGGCGACGAAGGCCCGGGACGAACTCGCCGAACGGGACGTCCCCGTCGGCGTCCGCGGAGACTACGACTTCCACACCGAAACTCAGGTCCTCGACAACGACACGCTCCGGCAATCGATTCTCGACGGGGTCGCCTTCCATCACGCCGGTCTCTCGAAGAACGACAAGGACCACGTCGAGGCCTGGTTCCGCGATGGTCGCATCGACCTCCTCTTCTCGACCTCCACGCTCGCGTGGGGCGTCAACCTCCCCGCCCGCTGTGTGGTCATCCGTGACACGAAGCGACACGACCCGCTCGAGGGCGAGGTCGACATGAGCCCGCTCGACGTGCTCCAGATGCTCGGCCGGGCCGGACGACCCGGGTACGACGACGTCGGGTACGGGTGGGTGGTCTGCGACGAGGCGGAGGCGGACAAGTACAGACGATTGCTCCGGGAGGGCAAAGTCATCGAGTCCCGACTGGCCGAGAACCTCCTGGAGCACGTCAACGCGGAAATCGCTATGGGAACCGTCTCGACCCTCGAGGACGTCATGGACTGGCTGGAGACGACTTTCTACTACCAGCGATCGGGGTACGCCCCTGGGGAGACGGCCTACGACGACGTTCGCGACCTGATCCGGGGCGTGATCGAACGGCTGAGGGAGGGCGGGTTCGTCACCATCGAGGACGGCGAAGTCACGGCCACACAACTGGGATCGCTCTCCTCCGCGTATTATCTCCGCCTGCCGACGGCCTCGCGGTTCGCCGACCTGACCGAATCCTCGCCCACCGAACGGGCGATCCTTCGGGCGGTGGCCCGGGCGGAGGAGTTCGACAGCGTCAGTGCCAGGCAGGCAGAGCGGGACGCAATTCGTGACGTTCTCGGTACGGAGGCCGGGACGCTGGAACCGGGGGCCAGGAAAGTCCTCTCGATCGTCCGATCGAGCATGAACGGGTCGGTCCCACCGGAGTTGCGCTCTGACGCCTGGGTCATCCGCCAGAACGCCCTCCGGTTGCTCGCCGCGCTCGCCGCGTTCTTCGACCGGTACGACCGGCCCGTCGGGGCGAACCGATGTCGCCGGCTCGAGGCGAGGATCGAGACGGGGGTTCCCGAATCGGCAGTCGGGTTGACCGCGCTCGACGGCGTCGCCTCGGGGCGCGGACACCGCCTCGCCCAGGTCGGGATACAGCGGCCGGCCGACGTCAGGGAAGCAGGCGTCGAGGGGCTTATGGACGCGGGGCTATCAGAAGGAGTGGCCAGGAAGATCCTCGATCAGGCAGCCTCACTGCCCGACGTCTCGGTCGAGTGGGGCGCGTTCCCGGACACCATCACGACCGGGGAGAACGACCTCCGTGAAGTCTCGATTACGAACGACGGGGGTGGGGCCCGCGTGGGGCTCCGGGTGACTGTCAATGGGGTCGAGATGACTCGCTCGACTCGCTACCTGAACGGTGAGACGACCGTTCCCGTGGGCGTCTTCGGTGCCGATGACGACGAACTCACGTATTCGATTACGGTGACCTTTCCCGAATTGCCACTCCGACCGGTGTCCGAGACGCGGACCGTGCGCGTCCGCGAGTAGGTTAGAAGTGGTAGTGAACGGTCAGCGGGATATAGTGAATGTCACCTCATTCCATAGAAACACGTATTATATAATGTGTCCAAAACGGGGATTATTCTATAATAAATCGACATTAGGAAATATTATATAATAAACAAACAAAGAAATTATTATATAATAAACGGATATTAGAAATTATTATATAATAAACAGACAAAGAAATTATTATATAATAAATGGACATTAGGAACTATTATATAATATAATCAAAAGGGGAATTATAAATAGAAGACTTCCGACTTATATCGAATACCATATAGATTGTTGCTGACTATCGCCACACACTATACACAGATACTACCTACACATGTACTATTTATATAACTACAATACTGTACTATTTATATAACTACAATACTGTACTATTTATATATAATTACAATACAATACGCGGTATCTGTATTTTATTCCGCCCGTCAATCCACGACGACCCAGTTCCGAGTGAAGGTTTATCCCCGATACCGGGACCAGCACCGGGTATGCAGGACACCATCAGGGTCTTCGCCGGACGGTGTACAATCATTCACCAAGCCGACTCGCGGTCGGAGCGAGAGGGCGTCGTCTTCGTCCTGGTGAAACCGGACAACACGGTCCTCGTCCACGACGCGAGCGGCTACCGACCGGCAGGATGGTTGACCCGGGCGGATTCACTCAGGGTTCACGTCGGGGACGAGCACTTCGAACTGTTCGCCGCGAAGGGAACAGAGACGCTCACGGTCCGGAGCGGGGCCGTCAAGACGGCCGAGTTCCCGGTCACGTCGGCGGGCGATCCGATCGGGACCTGTCCCGAGTGTGATACGACGATGGTCCGGTCACGCGGCCAGGTCACCTGTCTTGGGTGTGGGGAGGAGTATCCACTTCCACGGGACGCGACGGTCACGGGGGAACCGTGTGACACCTGTGGCTTGCCGTCGATCCGGGTGGACCGCGGGGCCCCGATCGAGGTCTGTCTCGATCGGGAGTGTCAATCTATCGACGAGGCGGTCAGTGAGCACTTCGACGGCGAGTGGCGGTGTCCGACGTGTGAAACGCCGCTCGAAATCCGCCGGGAACGCACGCTCGGCGTGGCGTGTCCACGCTGCGAGACGCACTATCCCATTCCAACGGGAACCGTGAACGGGACGTGTTCCTGCGGTCTACCCCGGTTTGACGTCGGGGAGGAGACGCGCTGTCTCGACCCCGAATGCGATGCGACGGTGGTGACCGCCTGATCGACCATCCCGGCGGTCGTGAGACACATTCATACCCGCCGCGGAACACCCTCGGAGTATGGACGCGGAGTGGCACGAGGGCGAGGTCAGACTCGGCGGGGACGCGCGCCAGCGCTTCTACGATTCACGGGGATACGGAAGACCGCTCGACGGTGATCGGATCGCGCTGGCCCCGGTCGAGGCCGCTCACCTGCTCTACCGGGGCGACCTCGACGCGGTGGAGGGGCAGGGATTCCGGGAATTCCTGACCGCCCAGGGCGGGCAGTTCGGGGCCCGGTTCCTGGTCTACCTCGACCTCAGGGACCGCGGGTTCTATCTCTCGCCCGCGCGCCCGAGGTGGGTCGACGATCCGGAGGGTGCGGACTTCGTCGTGTATCCCCGTGGCAAGGGGCCGGCGGACGGGGCGGTCGAATACCGGGTTGGGGTCGTCGGCGAGCGGACCGACGTCCCGGCCACGGCGCTGGAACCGGGCGTGTTGGCCATCGTCGACGAGGAGGGCGACATCACCTATCTCCGGGTCGAGGACGTCGACCCGTCGGGCAGCAGCTCGTTCCACGCCGAGGAGGCCGTGACCGGGACGCTTCTCGCGGACCGGGTCGTGGTGTGGGATTCGCCATCGGCGCTCCACGAGCGCGGCTTCTACGGGAAACCCCTCGAGGGCCGGGCGGCAGCATACGAGGCGCTTCACCTGTCTCTGCTGGAAGCGGCGTACCTGGCGGCCCAGGGAACGCTCTCGCTGGTCGACGGTGGTGGCGTCGAACGGCTCGTGGATCGGGGCCGCGAGGTCGAAGGCGACCGGTTCGACCGCCGTCTCAGGGCCTACCGGTCCCTCCGGGCGGCCGGTGCGGTGCCGAAGACGGGATTCAAGTTCGGCGCGGATTTCCGGGTGTACCGGGACGTCGGGTCGATCGAGGACCTCGGCCACTCGGATCTCCTCGTGCGGGTCCTCCCGGAGTCACACGTCTTCGAGCCACGGGATCTCACCCTGGACGTGCGCCTCGCACACGGTGTCCGGAAACGAATGGTTTTTGCGCTCGACGACGCGAACCAGGACACGACCCGCTGGCTCGCCGCGAGTCGACTGACGCCGTAACCATGACCGACACCCAATCAAGTGACCCCGATACGACCGGCGCCGACGACGTCGTCATCGATCCCTGGGGGTCCGCCACGATCGACGATTACCGCGCGCTCTTCGAGGAGTTCGGCATCGAGGAGTTCGAGACCATCCTCCCGGCGGTCCCGAATCCACACTACCTCATGCGCCGGGCGATCATCTTCGGGCACCGGGATTACGACCGGGTCTTCGAGGCAATGCGTCGGGACGAACCCTTCGCTGCGCTCTCCGGCTTCATGCCCACCGGGGACCCGCACATCGGTCACAAACTCGTCTTCGACGAACTCATCTGGCACCAACAACAGGGCGGTGACACCTACGCCCTCATCGCTGATCTCGAGGCACACAGCGCGAGAGGGCTATCCTGGGAGACGGTCAACGAGCACGCCCGGGACTACCTGCTCTCGATCCTTGCGTTCGGATTCGATCCGGAGGAGGGTACCCTGTACCGGCAGTCGACGAATCGCGAGGTGCAGGATCTGGCCTTCGAACTCGGCATCGAGGCGAACTTCTCGGAACTCGGCGGCATCTACGGGTTCGACGGCGAAACCGACGTATCGCACATGCAGAGCGTGGTCACCCAGATGGCGGACATCCTCTATCCACAGGTGGACGAACCGAAACCCACCGTCATCCCCGTCGGCCCGGACCAGGACCCCCACATCCGGCTGTCGCGGGACCTGGCCAGCCGCGTTCGCTATTTCGGCGTCACGACGGCGTACGCGAGTTTCGAACTCGAGGCGGACGAACGGGACTTGCTTTCCACGTTGTATAGTGAGGTGGAATCGAGCGACCCGGACTCCGGCGACGTCCGGTGTGCGGACCTGGTATCGGTTTCCCGGACGGCACGGGAGTCGGATCGCTCCCTCGCGGAACCGGCCGTGCACCAGTCCCTCGAGGAGAAACTGGCGAACGCCGGGCAGGAACCACTCAGGCCCCGGGTCCGGTTCCTGGACCGCAACGCGACGCCGGAGGCCTTCGAAGCACTGATAGAGGCGGTAGACGGGGAGAAGCGCGTCTACGAGGCCCACGTCGACGCGTTCGACCTCGAACTGGAGGCGGCCGAGGAACTGGCGAGGGAAATCGAGGTCGAGCACGGCGGCTACGGGTTCGTTCTGCCCTCCTCGATCTACCACCGGTTCATGACCGGACTCACCGGCGGGAAGATGTCCTCCTCGGTTCCGGCGAGTCACATCAGCCTGCTCGACGATCCCGAAACGGGGTACGAGAAGGTACAGGCGGCGACCACGGGCGGTCGAGACACCGCCGAGAAACAGCGTGAACTCGGGGGCGAACCCGATCGATGCCCGGTGTACGAACTGTACGCGTACCTCCTCGCCGGTGACGACGACGAGTACGCCCAGCGAGTGTACGACGAATGTGCCGGGGGCGAACGCCTCTGTGGCGATTGCAAGAGTGAGGCCGCAGAACTCATGGCGACGTTCCTCGAGGACCACCAGGAGAAGCGGGAGGAGATGAAGCCGGTCCTCGAGGACCTCGACGTCCAGGTCGAACCGGATCGCACCTGATCGGGGTTCGGACCGAATATTCACGGATTGTCAGGATTCGAATCGGCCCGGACAATCCGGCTTCGCAACGTTTTTACCCTCGCTCGTGACAGACACACCCATGGCTGTCGAATCCCACGAGGACCGGTACAGTCGCGATGAACCAGGGCGAGTCCGGGGATTCGGCTTCTTCTTTTCGGCCTGACGGGTCGGTGGACGCCGGGAGCCCTCCTCCCGGTCCGAAACCGCTCGCGGTCCGAAACGCTCAGGACGCGACCGACACATCGAAGTGACACCTGCCGTCGAACGCCGGACACATCACAACGGATGAAACTCCCAGAACAGCAACTCGCGGTGCTCGAACACGCGAGCGCCGACGAGGCCACGGCCGTCGAGACGCTCGCCGAACAGGTCGAGGAGAAACCGGAAACGGTCACCGGGGCGGCCTTCGCCCTGGAGGAGAAAGGCCTGCTCTCGGTGAGCGAGGACACCGAGGAATCGCTCACACTGACCGAGGAAGGTCGGGACTACCTGGTCGATGGTCTCCCCGAAGTGCGCCTGTACCGGGCTGCCATCGAGGCCGGCGCAGACTCGGAGCCCGTCGAAATGGACGCCGTCATCGAGCGCGGAGACCTCCAGGGGCGCCAGGTCGAGATCGCGCTGTCGAACTTCGCGCGAAAAGGCTACGGCGACATTCACAATGGCCGGATCGAGGCCGATCCAGATCGAAACCCGGACGAAGACGAGGAGGCACTGGCTCTCGACGCGATCGATTCGGGCGACCCGGTTGAGGACGAGGTGCTCGAATCACTCATACGGCGGGACCTCGTCTCCCGCCGTGAGCACACGAGGCGGACAGTGCGCCTCACTGACGAAGGCCTCACGCAACTCATGGCGGGGGTCGAAGCGCGGGAGGCCCTCGACCGCCTCACGCCGGACCATTTGACAACCGGCGAGTGGCGGGACGTCGAGTTCGCCGAATACAACGTCTCGGCCGACGCGAGAGAACCGACACCTGGTAAGGTCCACGTCCTCAGACAGGCGGCCGAGCGTGTGAAGGAGGTTCTCGTGGGGATGGGCTTCGAGGAGATGGCCGGTCCACACGTGGACGCCGATTTCTGGATCAACGACTGTCTGTTCATGCCCCAGGATCACCCGGCCAGGACCCACTGGGACCGGTTCGCGATGGAGACCCCGGACAAGATTGACGACCTCCCGTCGGATCTCGTCTCCAGGGTGGAACGAGCACACCGCGAGGGGGTCGGCGACGACGGCGACGGGTATCACTCCCCCTGGGACGTCGAATTCGCCAGGGAACTCGCCCTCCGGGGCCATACGACGTCGCTTACGGCGCGGTATCTCTCGGGCGAACAGGTCGGTGACCTCGACCCACCGAAACGCTTCTTCAGCGTCGAGAAGGCCTACCGGAACGACACCCTCGACGCGACTCACCTCCTCGAGTTCTTCCAGATCGAGGGGTGGGTGATGGCGGAGAACCTCACGGTCCGTGATCTCATGGGGACTTTCACCGAGTTCTACAGCCACTTCGGCATTACCGACCTCGAGTTCAAACCCACGTACAATCCCTACACCGAACCCAGTTTCGAGTTGTTCGGTCGGCACCCGACGTCGAAGGAACTCATCGAAATCGGGAACAGCGGCATCTTCCGTCCCGAGATGCTCGAACCCCTGGGTGTCGATTCGGACGTGATGGCCTGGGGGTTGGCGCTCGAACGGCTCCTCATGCTCGTGACCGGATTCGAGGACATTCGGGACGTCCACGGGACACTCGTCGATCTCGATTTCCTCCGCTCCCAGGAGGTGGAGTACTGATGCCGGTCGTCGATGTCGACCCGGACGAACTCCGCGAACTGACCGGCCACACGGAGAAGTCGGACGAAGAACTCAAAGACGACCTCTTCGGGCTCGGGATCGAGTACGAGGGAGAGACCGAGGACGGGGACATGCAACTCGAGTTCGAAGCAGACCGCCTCGACCGTCTCTCGATCACGGGCATCGCTCGGTCGCTTCGCTACCAGTACGGGGACGAGCGTGGCGTCTATCGCCCCGACGTGAACGATCCCGATTGGACGATCGAAGTCACGGAGACCGTCCCGGACCGGCGACCGTACGTCACCGGGGCCGTCGTCCGCGGCCTCGATCTCTCGGAACGCGATCTCGACGCGATCATCCAGTTACAGGAGAAACTCCACGCGACGATGGGCCGCAAGCGGGCGAAAGGGGCGATCGGCATCCACGACCTGACGATGCTCAAGGGGGCGGCCGCGACCGACGGAGGGTCGAACTCCATCAGGTACGTCGGTGTCGAACCGGAGGGCGATACCTTCGTCCCGCTCGACAGCGACCGGGAGATGACCCCGGCCCAGGTCCTCGAGGACCATCCGATCGGCGGGGAGTACGCCCCGCTGGTCGAGGAGTACGACCGGTATCCGGCGATTTACGACGACATCGGGCTCTTCAGTTTCCCGCCGGTCATCAACGGTCGCCGGACCGAACTCACCGAGGACTCCCGGGACCTCTTCGTCGAGATGACCGGGACCGACCAGTGGACCATCGATAAGATGCTCACGATCATCTGTTACGCCCTCGACGCCAGAGGTGGACAGGTGGAGTCGGTCACGGTCGAGTACCCGGACCGGTCGTCGGTCAAACCAGACCTCGCGGTCGATTCGAAGACGGTTACCCACGACCGGATCGAGTCTACCCTCGGTATCGACCTGTCCCCGGCGGACGTGATCGACCTCTTCGAGCGGTCCGGACTCGGGGTCGAGAAGAGCGAGGCGGCTGGGGTCGAATACGAGGTCGCTATTCCGCCCTACCGTGTCGACGTCCTCCATCCCGTCGACCTCGTCGACGACCTGGGACGGGCGTACGGGTTCAACAACCTCGTCCCGCGGTATCCGGACGTGAGTACGGTGGGAACCCGGACGGCGGAGTCGAGACACGAGTCGGCCGTCCGTGATCTGCTTATCGGTCTGGGATTCGAGGACCTCCTCAATTTCAACCTCACGAGCGAGTCGGAGCTATTCGATCGAATGAACCTCGACCCCGAGGAGGACGCCTACGGGGCAGCAAAGCCCCCGACGATTCTCGAACCGTACAGCGAGGAATACGAGGTCGTCCGGACGTGGGCGCTTCCCTCGCTTTTGATGGTGCTCGAAAACAACACCCACCGGGCGTACCCGCAGAACCTCGCGGAGATCGGGTTGCGGGCGTACGTCGATCCGACACAGAACACGAACGTCGCCGAACATCGAACCATCGCCGCGGTCCTCGCCGGCAATGATGCCTCCTACGAGGACGCGAAGGGCCGGTTGCAGGCGCTTGCGAGGAATTTCGGCGTCGAACTGGAAACGCCGCCCACCCACCATCCGACGTTTATCGAGGGTCGTGCCGCCGAGGTTCGGATCGACGGGAGTAACGTCGGGGTCGTCGGCGAGGTCGATCCGGCCGTGCTCGTCGAACACGATCTCGAGGTGCCGGTCGCGGCGTTCGAACTCCGACTCTCCGCACTTCGCTGATTGCCACGTGCGGTTTCGCGAGGACCCACGTTCGAGTGAATACGAGTACGGTTTTCCGCCTACAGGTCGGCCCCGACCGCCGCATCCACCGAGTCGAATCCGTCACGTTCGAGTAACTCGAGGAGTCCGGCGTTGATGTCCCGGGCGACGGTCGGCCCCTGGAATATGAAACCCGTGTACAACTGGACCAGAGACGCGCCGGCACGAATCTTCCGGTAGGCGTCCTCGGCCGTGAATATCCCGCCGACGCCGACCACCGGGAGATCGGTTCGCTTCGCCACGAAGCGGACGACCTCGGTCGCCCTGGATTCGATTGGCCGCCCCGAAAGCCCGCCGGTCTGGACGGCATTCGGTTCGGTAAGGTCCTCCGGTCGGCGAATGGAGGTGTTCGTGGCGACGACGCCGTCGAGGCCGAGTTCCTCCGCCAGGGTAACCACCTCGGCGATCGCCTCCTCGTGGAGGTCGGGCGAGAGTTTTACGAGGAGCGGATTGGCCCCGGCATCGAGGAGGCGTTCGAGGATCCTCGACAGGGGCGTTCGGTCCTGTAGGTCGCGGAGGCCGGGGGTATTGGGGCTCGAGACGTTTACCACGAAGAAGTCGGCGGCTCCCTCGACCCGCTCGTAGGTATACAGGTAATCCTCGGCCGCCGCAGCGAGTGGCGTCGATTTCGACTTTCCGATGTTCACCCCGAGTGGGACGCCCGGTGGCTGGGTGTTCCGGAGTCGATCACCAACCACCTCGGCCCCCTCGTTGTTGAACCCCATCCGGTTCACGATGGCCTCGTCCTCCGGGAGTCGAAAGAGTCGGGGTCGGGGATTTCCCGGCTGTCCCTCCCGGGTAACACCGCCGACTTCCACGTGGCCGAACCCCAATGCCGCAAGGGTTCGTGGTATTCTGGCGTTCTTGTCGAATCCGGCGGCGACGCCGACCGGGTTCGGGAACTGGAGGTCGAACACGTCGGTAACCAGGCGGTCGTCCCGCAGGACAAACGTCCGCTCGAGCGCCTCCAGCATCGGTTCCCGTTGACACCCCCGGAGGATTTGGACAGCGATTTCGTGGGCAGTTTCCGGGGGCAGGCGGAAAACGAGCGGTTTGAGGGCCGTGTACAGTGACCTGACGCCCTCGTGGAGTGCCATTCTCAGAAGTCGTGTTCGACCTCGTCGGGGTCGGCCTTCTGGATGATAATCTTGTCCTCTCGGACACGGACGAATACCTCGTCGCCGATCTCGAGACCGGCGACGGCGAGTTCGTCCTCGTGGAGGTTGACGTGGGCGTTGTGGTAGACGCCGTCTTCGCCCTTTGCACCACTTGGGCTGAGCTTCTTTTTACGGACCATCGCGTTTGCCTTATCCGCTCCTTGTCTGTAGCGGATACTTAAGTTCTTCCGACCGTCGGCGACGTCGGGACCGGTTTGTGCCGGCCCGGGGTGTCGACCCGTGTGGTCTGACCCTGAAGTGGCGTGTCGATTAGGTTCACATGACGCTGAAGTGCCGAAATCCGGGACAGCGCGCGGGAGAGACGGTTATCATATATGAGTTTTGTGGTCAGACCGCCGGTATATTTATGACGTCCTCTTGTGTTGGATTCGCATGGGTCAAAACCATGGTACGTGAAGACGGTAAGCGAAACTTCGCGCTTCGGGACGAGAACGGGACGGAATCCAGTGTGTTCAGTGGAAACACACCCCGACAGGCAGCGCTCAAGGCGGCACGGCGCCTCGATTCTGTCGGGGATTCTGAGTCATCGGCTCCACGGGTGGACCTCCGCCTCCGCGAGAAGGGGACTGACAAAGTACACATTTACGAGGCGTGGGCGTGGGAGGAGGACTCCCCGGAGGACTCCCCGGACTGGATGCCGGAGGACATCACGGAAGCGAACGTTTCGAAGAAAGGAATCGAACACGTCGAGGACTACTGATCCCGAACGCGAGGACCGCTTACCCGAACGCGGAGATCGGGAACGGGCGTGGAATCGGGTGTCGGTGCGACCGGAACGGGGTGTCGGTGCGACCGGAACGATAGGCTTCACGCGTGGGACCAACGGCGGACGGCGAGGGACCACCCCTGGGTATGTAATCCCGTGACGAAGAGGGTCTGGGTCGACGGTCTTTTACCTACCCGGACCATCGGCTTCGAATACGCACAGTGAGGTGGTCCGGACATCCGGTACCACTGAGGTGCACGGTGTCGGATCGACCGGTCGGCGAGACCGGTTCGACGCCCTTATGTAATCCCGGCGTCTTTCACACGATGTGACCGACGCCCGGCCCTCGGGTCGGGCAGACGGCGTCGGGGTCTGTCACCGCATCGCGGTGACGGGCGACGGTAATCCGGCGCTGTCGACGACGGGACGGGAACACCCCGTCCGAATCGGGCCCCTTCGATGGGTTTAATACCCACGAGAGACTATGGGAGGGTCCGAAGGAAATGAGGATCTCACCCCTGCGGTCCGCCGTATAGATGGGATCTGATGTTAGCCCCGATGGTTCGGTGATATCCGGTCGGCCGCGAGTGTTCGTGGCCACCCGATACCCGCCAACCAGAGACTCCCTCTCTGGCCCGCCGGGGGTTGCACCCCGGCACATTCCGGTTGATCCTGCCGGAGGCCATTGCTATCGGAGTCCGATTTAGCCATGCTAGTCGCACGGGTTAGACCCGTGGCGAAAAGCTCAGTAACACGTGGCCAAACTACCCTGTGGAGAGGAATAACCTCGGGAAACTGAGGCCAATTCCTCATACGGCTCCCTCACTGGAACAGTGGGGAGCGAGAAACGCATCCGCGCCACAGGATGTGGCTGCGGCCGATTAGGTTGACGGTGGGGTAACGGCCCACC
>JBDGTL010000039.1:42899-51641 GCA_042216905.1 Halodesulfurarchaeum sp. | reverse complement strand
TTTCAATATTATTATTGTTATTATTATCAATATTATGATTATTATTGTTATTATTTTCAATATTATTATTATCAATATTATTATTGTTATTATTACCCTTCTCTCTTATCATACTATTATATATAGTTACATTTTCCCATCCTCACCTCCTCGAGATAGCCCAATTGCTCCCTTTCTCAATCGACACTGCGATCTCGATCCTTCCGCTATCGCGGATACAAGCAAAAACTCTCGATGTGGAACTCGGGGGCCGCTCTCAGGCCATCGCCGCGGTGATGTCTGAAGAGGAAACCATACCGACGTAGTCACCGTCCTCGTCGATGACGGGCAAGTGCTTTATCCCGTAATTCGTCATCATCGCAGCCGCCTCCCCCAGGTACAGGTCTGTCGCCACCCGCTCGACGGGCCTTGTCATCACGTCTTCGACGTGTGTGGTCGTCGGGTCGACCCCATCGGCGACGGCCCTGAGGACGTCGGTGCTGGTGACGATTCCCATCTCGGCCCCGGGTACGAGGAGGGAACTGAGTTCCTCCTCCGCCATCAACTCCGCGGCTTCACTCACTGTGGCCGACTCCCGGACGGTCACGAGCGGGGTAGTCATCACGTCCGAGACGCGGATTTTGTCTTTCGTTTCCATACGGTCCCGTGGTGCCGGCGCTTTTTGTTTGTTTCCCTATAGGTAAGGGGACGACAATCGCTTCGATCGGTGAGTACGCCGGGGGAGGGGAGAAGGCGGCGCAGTGGGGACGGAACTGTTCGCGACTTACTCCAGACGCCAGACGACCAGTTTCTCGAAGGGGTACGATTCCCGGTCGAGTTCGTCGACGACGAATCCCGCCTCGTGTGCGAGCGACCGCACGGCATCGAGACCGCTGAGCGTGCTGGCGAGGAGGTACACGACACCCTCGGGGTCGAGCACCCGGTCGACCGTTCGCAGGAAGGGATCGATGACCGCTCGCCCGGTTTCCCCTCCGGTGAGCGCCACTTCCATCCAGTCATCCCGAATCCCACGGTCGTCCTCGGGGAGGTACGGCGGGTTGAAGACGACGACGTCGAACGTTTCCGGGGCGAAGGGCTCTACCAGGTCGGCTCGCACCACCGGCAGTCCCCGGTCTCGGGCCGCGGCGCAAGCAAGCGGGTTGCGATCGGAGGCGACGACCGTCGCGCCGGTCTCCATGGCAATTCGGTCTCCGACGAACCCCGATCCCGTCCCGAGGTCGAGCACGAGGTCTGTCGACTCGATGCCGTCGAGAGCGGCCCGGAGCAGGAGTGCGGAATCTTCTGCCGGTCGATAGACGTCGGTTTCCACGCCGCGGCGGTCGGCCAGGTCGGTCATGCATACTCGAGTGCGATCTCGCTCAGTTCGGCGAATTCGGCCGGCGTGAGAGCGTCGGGTCGCTTCGAGAGCACCGAATCGTCGGCCCGCTCGAGGACCGGGGCTGCCGATTCGATTCCGGAAATGTGCGTGGTATTCCGGAGTGCGTTCCGGACCGTTTTCCGCCGCTGCGTGAAGAGGGCTTTCAGGAGAGTGAGGAAGAAGTCGTCGTTCGAGACGTCGTAGTCCGGTTCGCGGGGGGTGAAACGGACGACGGCACTGTGGACGGCGGGGACTGGATCGAACGCCTCCGGGGGAACGGGTTCGACGATTTCGACGGACGCGTAGTGTTGGCTCGCAACCGACAGTCGTCCGTAGTCCGCGGACCCGGGAGACGCGGTCATCCGCTCTGCGACCTCCTTTTGAAAGGTCAATACCGCCGGCCGACGCCGCCGGAGGAGTCGAAACGCGATCGGAGAGGACGCGCCGTACGGGAGGTTCGAGATGCAGACGGTGTAGTCCGGCAACGCGGCGTCCACGGCGTCACCCGATCGGACGTCCAGTCGTCCCTCCTCTATGTCCTCGGCGAATTCGCGTTCGAGAAATCCCACGAGGTCAGCGTCGCGCTCGATCGCAGTCACCCGATCGGCGACGGCGAGCAAGCGGTCGGTGAGGGCCCCGGTCCCGGGTCCGATCTCGAGGACGTGACGCAGGTCGAACGAGTCTGCGTACGTCGGAATCCGGTCGAGGACCCGATCGTCGACGAGGAAGTGCTGGTCCCGATCCGGGTCTCCCCGACCCGCGCGTCGAATCAGCGCGTCGGGATCGCGGGCTGGCGCCATTGGTGAGTGATTTCTCCCGAACGGGTTTACCCCTTACGTGCCGGGCGGAACACGGCGGGTTCGCTTTGTGGACGAGTCGATAGTATCGACGGACGAGCACGAGAACAGTCAGGAACGCACGAAGAGACGGTACTTCAGGTCCTCGGCCTCCGTGAATTCCTGGAGAATTCGATCCACCAGGATTTGTTTCGGGTCGTGGAGGCCAGAGACCCGGTCTTCCAGGTCTTCGAACGTCTCGAACGGGCGGCGTTTCCGCTCCTCGAGGATGTTGTCCCTGAGTTTGTCACCGATTCCAGGGAGGAGCGTCAACTGATGGAGCCTGAGCGTCACCGGCTGGGCGTCGTTGAAGAACCCGACAAATCGGTCGTCGTCTCGCTCGACGAGTTCCGCGACGACGTACTCCAGTTCGGACTTGGCACCGTCCGACAACTGCCCGTACTCGATCTGGCGACCCCGTTCGATGCCTGGCTCGAAGTCTGGCCGTATCCGGATTCGATCGTCGATGGAGATATCGGCGTCATCGGACAACGTGAGTTCGTAGAGCGTGAACGCCTCCTCCCCGACGGCGTACGAAACGGGTGACCGCCGGTACTGTGGCTCCTCGGCGTCGCTACGCCCGTGCGGGAGCACGTCGAGTACCACGCCATACTCCTCGTCGGACCCCGCCTCGTCGGTCATACCCGGGAGTACGGACAGACACCACTTAAACGATGGTCCTGTCACTGTCGTATACGGATCACGCGGCGAACGAGACGGTTCCTCGTCCCGACACGTTTTGAGGAAGGAAATCCGGGATCAGGCGTATTTCGCGAGGAAATCCGGCCTCAGACGTATTTCGCGACGATATCCAGTATCTCGTCGAGTTCCTCACCGTCGAGGGCATATCGTTCCTGGGCGAACACCGCCCGGAGTTCGGTACGGCTCTGCGGGAGGAGGTCTGCAATCTTGTACGCGACCGGTTCGTCGACGGGCTCGAGTTCCACGAGTTCATCGACGAGTTCCCGGGACTCCTCGGGGTCGAGGACGGCGAACCGATTCGCGTGATCGATGGCCCGGGCGAGTTCGTACCGGAGTTCGCGATCCTCGTCGGTGGAGCGCTCCTGTTCGATCTCCCCGAGGGTTTGTTTCGCCTCGGCGACCGTGAGGAATTCCTCGTCGATGACCTCTTTGAAGATGGTCATTGTCAGTCCCGCTGGGCTTTGAGGTGGGCGGCTTTGGCGATGATGGTCTTGTCCTTTCCCCGATCGGTGATGGCGATCTTGTAGGCGGCGCCCTGCGTCCCGACCACGGTGCCCGTCTGTCCGTTGAACCGTGGGTGGAATCGGCCGTCGGGCACACTCGGGTCGAGGTGGAGGTGGACCGACTGACCCTCCTCGAACTCCTCGACCGCCCGCTGGGGTGGTGAGGTCCCCCGCTCTCTCGGCGGGTTCGAGAGTTTGTTTCGTGACCCGGTCAGGGGTCCGTTTGAATTGGGCATTTTCGTAGGGTCCCTTACCACCGAGGCGGTTAAAAATGGCACGTTCCAGACCCGGTGGTTGACCGAAGGGGGAAGAAAGTGGAATACATTGCGATGCGCCGGCCTCCAAAACGGTCAGTTACGGAGATAGGCCCGTGCTTCCTCGTCGCTCACCTGGCCGAAATCGGCGTAGAACGCCCCGACCGCCGAAAAGGCGGAGGGACGTTCCACGGCGACGACCTCGTCGGCCTCGACCTCGAGATTCGAGAGGGAATCGGGCGGGCCCACCGGGACTGCCACGACGACGCGACTCGCGTCTGCAGCGCGAACCGCCCGAAGGCACGCGAACATCGTCGCACCGGTGGCGACGCCGTCGTCGACGATAGCCACGTGTTTCTCCTGGATGGATGGGGCGTCTCGTCCCTCCCGGTAGGTCTCGGCCTTCTCTTTGGCCGTCCGGACGGCTTGCTCCCGTTCCCGTTCGAGGTAGTCCTGTCCGACCCCGATACTGTCGATCAGGTCGTCGTTGAGCCAGACGCTTCCGTCGGCAGTGGCCGCCCCGATACCGAATTCGGGATTCCCCGGTGCGCCGAGTTTTTTCGCCGCGACGATGTCGAGCGGAACGTCGTAGGCGTCTGCGACGGCCCGTCCGACCGGGAGTCCACCTCGGGGGATGGCCAGCACGAGGTCGATTTCGACCCCGGAGTGCTGGAGTACCTCCGCGAGTTGCTCGCCCGCCGCTTCCCTATCCCTGAACATACAGGACGTTTCGTCCAGAGGGACTTCTAGTGTTCGACGGGGTGGGACCGGGGTCGATGGAACGACACGCATTCGGTGTCGGTTTTCCCTGATTAAATGGTTTTGATACCATCGATTTTATATAATTAGTATAGTAGTTATTTTGTTATTATGGCAAATGAAATTATTATCTACTAATGTAATTCTCATAAATAGTATGTATACTTTCAATTATCATAATCATTATCATAATTATTATTATTACCATTGACAACATCATCATTTATTTTATTACTATTGATTTTATATTATTGATTTTATATTATTGATTTTATATTACCATTGACAACATCATCATTTTTGTTATTATTACTATTGACAACATCATTGATTTTATTACTATTAACTTTATATTATTGATTTTATTACTATTAATTTTATATTATTGATTTTTATTACTATTGATTTTATTAACCCCAAAAAAATTTTTTTATTCTATTTTATCATTCCACCACGTAATCAGGGAATATATTCATACATTCGTATTATAGCGTATCGGCGATAGTGAGCCATCCAGGGCCCCGTTCCAAGGCGGTTACTGTTTCACACCCCAATATCTAATAATTGATACGATCACCGCAGGTGATTTCACCTCGAATCGGGATGTTCCATCCGAAATCGCTTGTCCAGCCGGACCGACATTTCCGTTTCGTGACCGAAAAACCCCTTTGTTTCAACTGGAGACCGATAGAAAGCGTGGGGGTCGTTTCGATCGAGTCGTATTTCCGTCTCATGTGACGAGAAACGAGGAATTCGTCAATCGGTATTCCAATCCGGATGAGAGGTCATTCGAATCATATCAGGAACGATTTATTTTCAGATGGAGGTATAGTGGATAGTGTATTTTCGTGGCGATGGGGAACGCGGAAGTGGTGGGATCCTTCGCTGTCTTCCGAGCAAGGAGGGGGGAGCCGAGAAAGCCGGGGGGAGGGGGCGGCAATGCTGCATATTTGGCGGAGAAATATATCTGAGTCGAGTGTCGCTACCGCACCCCACCAGGTGGTCTGAGGACTCGAATCATTTCGCTCCCGTCAGGGACAGAAGAGCCGATTCGGATGCGCCCGGAGAGTGGGGGACTTGGTTCGATTCCACCGGTGTCCGGTGGGGGGTTATCGGGATTGCTCAAACGGTGAAAAGCTCTCCGCCTTCGGGCACGTCGAATATCCCCAGTCTGGCACCCGCGTCGAGCCAGGCGTGACCGTACGAGAATGCGGCGAGGGCGTTGACCGGATCGTTATCCGCCCGGAAGTGGCGTCCGTCCTCGAGGTACGACGCCGCCATCTCGTGGAACTCCCCCGCGGCCCTCCCGAGGGGCGAATCCGATCGGGGAAGCGGCTCTGTGAGGGATACTGCCTCTGCGAGGAGCGACTCGTATCGCTCGACCTTCTCGTCGAGGTCGGCTGGCATGTCCTGACCGTTAGACCGGCCGGTCCTAAGGGTGTCGGCATGGAATGTGAGAGATCCCGGCGCCGGCGTTTGGAAAGTGCATGGCGCAAAGTAAATAGGTCCCAAGAACGGGTTTTTACGTATGGAACAAGACCGTAGCGACAGCACGCCGTATGCGGATGGCACAGGAGACGAGGTCGTCGAACACCGGAACCTGATTATCGTCGGCTCCGGCATCGCTGCCCTCTCGGCCGCCGTGTATTCGGGCCGGGCGAACAACGACCCGCTCCTTTTCGAGGGCCCCGAACCCGGGGGACAACTCACGCTGACGACCGAAGTCGACAACTATCCCGGCTTCCCCGAGGGGATCAACGGCTCGGAACTCATAAACCGGATGAAAAAGCAGGCCACGAAGTTCGGCGCCGAGATCGAACACGGCATCGTCGAGGACATCGACGAAAGCGTCCGGCCGTTCCGAATCACGCTCTCGAACGGTCGCGTGTACACCGCCGACGCGGTCATCGCGGCGAGCGGTGCGAGCGCCCGAACCCTGGGTATTCCGGGAGAGGACGAACTCATGGGGTACGGTGTCTCCACCTGTGCCACCTGCGACGGGGCGTTCTTCCGTGGCGAAGACATGATCGTGATCGGTGGCGGCGACGCGGCGATGGAGGAGGCGAACTTCCTCACGAAGTTCGCCGACACGGTCTATATCGCACACCGCCGCGAGAACTTCCGCGCGGAAGACTACTGGGTCGACCGGATCATGGAGAAAGTCGAGGAGGGCGAGGTCGAACTCCTGAAGAACACCGAGGTTACCGAGATCCACGGAACGCCCGAAGACGGCGTCTCCCACGTCGACCTCGTCTCCCATCCCGACGGTCACCCGAAGGACAAACTCGAGGACCCGGAGCGGGCAGACGAGGTCGAGGAGCGCGAGTTCGACGTCGGAGCGGTCTTCCTCGCCATCGGCCATACCCCGAATACCGAGTACCTCGAAGACACCGGGGTCGAACTCGACCAGGACGGCTATCTCATCACACAGGGTGGTCGCGGTGGCGGACAGACGAAGACCGACGTCGAGGGCATCTTCGGCGCGGGCGACGTCGTCGACTACCACTACCAGCAGGCGATCACCGCTGGCGGCATGGGCAGTGAAGCAGCACTCGACGCCGACGAGTACCTCGAGTCCGCCCCCTCAGCCACATCCGAGGCGGGAGAACCGGCTACCGCTGACGACTAACGATAGGCACATTTCTAAGGGGGCGTCTCCTACTCGGTGCCATGTCGACGCAGAACCTTCCAGTGACAGTCGAGTCAGGCGACGACGTGGAAACAGTCGAACTTCCCGCTGACCTCGTCGACCTGTTCCGTGAGGCGCCCGAGGAAACCGACGCGGAGATCGTCGCCGACGTCCTCGTGATGTCGTTCGCCGAGCGCGTTCACGCGGTCATCCACCACGGCGACGAGCGAAACGCGGAGGCGATGGAAGGGATGGAATCGGCAATGATGGACATTTTCGAGGACCGGTTCGGGATGACCTTCGACGAGGCTACGGGCCATTCACACTAGGGCTGATCACTAAGAAAGAACGAGATAGAGAGAGCGCGAGAGCCTAAGTCACGGGAATCCGTCCCCCAGGAGACGGACGATCCCTCCCCCAGGAGACGGACAGGCACTCGAACCCTTGACCGTGTACCGGAGGACCTAGTTCGTATACCGGAGGACCTAGATCGTGTACTGGAGGAGAATCCCGTTCCCGATCCGGGACACCTCCTCGAGTTCGAGTTCGGGGAACGACTCCGTAAACCCGATTCCATCGGCCAGGGTGGGAGCGTCCCGTCCCCCGATCAGGATCGACCCCACGAACACCGAGAGTTCGTCGACGAGGCCCGCCTCGAAGAGCGAGAAGATGATCTCGCCGCCGCCCTCGACCAGCACGGTCTCGATCCCGGATTCCTCGAGTTCAGACAGCGCGGTGCGCAGGTCCACTCGGTTCTCCCCCGCCTCGATCACCGTGGCACCGGCACCTTGAAGCTGACTGACGTGTTCGTTCGGGACCGCTTCGCTGACCAGGACGTAGCTCTCAGCCCGACCGTCGAGGACTGTTGCGTCCGGTGAGATGCGGGCCCGGGAGTCGGCGACCACCCTCGCCGGATGTCTGGGTTCGCCCTGTGCTTCACGCTCAGACGCCGCCTCCGGATCGTCGATCGTCAGCGAGGGATCATCGGCCAGGACCGTTCCCACCCCCACTAACACCGCGTCGGATTCTGCGCGGAGTTCGTCGACCCGGGCGAAGTCCTCGGGGTCGCTGATGGCCAACTGTTGGCGTTTCCGCGAGGCCAACTTCCCGTCGACGCTCATCGCGGCGTTCACCCGGACGTGCATGTCCGATCGTACTCTCCGACCGCGCAAACCCGTTTCGTTCCGACGGGACAGGTCCCGGTGTCCCTTTGAATAGAACTGAGACAGCCGACATGAGAGGAGTCAGGAGCCTTCGTGGGAAAACGCGAGACGAGCCCCCGGGGAAACCGGATTGTCGAGATCACAGTCCGAGGTTCACAATCGTCTGCCGGGTGCCACGTTCGTCGAATATCAATATTCCAGTACGGCGGTCCTCACGGCCCATTCTAGAATGGGGGTCCCAACGGGGTCGGGAGGGCGCTACGCACGGTAGCAGGTGTTTCCCCGAGGTATATCCTCCCGGACGATACAATCAATACTATCGTACCGTTCGTTCGATCGATATTGTAGCGGTGATCGTTACAATCAACAGTAATCGATCGTTCGTGTCAATCAACTCGGGCCCGTTCCTTTCAATCACCCCGATCCCGTTCGTTTCAATCATCCCGAACCCGTTCCTTTCAATCACCCCGAGCCCGTTCGTTTCAATCATCCCGGGTACGTTCGGTTCTATCAACTCGGATCCGTTCGGTTCTATCAAC
>JBDGTL010000039.1:17878-42799 GCA_042216905.1 Halodesulfurarchaeum sp. | reverse complement strand
CGTTCGGTTCTATCAACTCGGATCCGTTCGGTTCTATCAACGCATCGGAACGTTCGTTCGACTTGGCCTGTCTTAGTCCGTTTCCGCGTGTCATCTCGATTGCCACCTACCATCTCGTTCGACCAGGTGTCCATCTGAACGCAAACCGTCGTCCCGTTACGATGGACGGGTCTGGTCGAATTGAACGCCGCCGTGGACGCGGGTCGGTCGGATTGGCTTCTTCGGACCGTGGGATATTCCGTCTCGAAGTATCGGGACAATACCTCCATCGTCCCGGACGCTTTTACCCCGACCAGTAGAAGGAACAACGCATGAACATCGAGAAGCACGCTGAGGACCTCGCCGCCGACCTCGACGCAGAGAAGTCGGCGCTGAAGGAGGACCTCGAGAACCTCCTCTCGTACAGCGTTCCCGTGGAGGAGGCAACAGCGAGTCTTCGTCGAAAGTACGGCGATGCGGACGCCGGCACCACCGAACCCGGCAGGACGGACGTCGCCTCGGTCACGCCGGAATCTGGGTCGGTCTCGGTATTGGTCCGTGTTCTCACGGTAGGCCGGCGACGGATTCGCTACCAGGGAGAGGACGTCGTCATTTACGAGGGCGATGTCGCCGACGAAACCGGACGGATATCGTATACCGCCTGGGAAGCGGTCGACTGGGAACCGGGAGACGTGGTGGTCATCGGGAACGCCTCGGTGCGTGAGTTCCAGGGTGAACCGGAGTTGAACATCGGCGAGCAAACGACCGTCGAGTCCGCGGACACGCCTGTAGACGCCGTTTCGCCCATCGGTGGCGACACCAGCCTCCGGGACCTCGAACCGGGCGACAGGGGTCGAAACGTGGAGGTCCGTGTCCTCGAGGTTGAGTCACGGACGATTGACGGACGGGACGGCGAGACGTCGATACTGAGCGGCGTCATCGCCGACCCCTCGGCCCGACTCCCGTTCACCGACTGGGACCCCCACGAACGCGTCGAGGCCGATGCCTCGCTTCGGCTCGAAAACGTATACGTCAGGGAGTTCCGGGGGGTTCCGTCGGTCAACATCACCGAATTCACGACGATCGAATCCCTCGGGCGGACCGTCAGTCCGAGCGATCCGATCGAGTTGTCGATCCGCGAGGCAGTGTCCCGGGGTGCGGTCTACGATCTGGAAGTCCAGGGTACCGTCGTCGACCTCAGGGACGGGTCTGGATTGATTGCCCGCTGTCCGGAGTGCGGTCGGGTTGTGCAGAAGGGGCAATGTCGTACCCACGGCGACGTCGACCCGGTCGACGACCTCCGGGTGAAGGCGGTGCTCGATGACGGAACCGAAAGCCTCACCGCGGTCCTCGACGCGGACCTCACCGAATCGATCTACGGGGGAACGCTCGAGGACGCCCGGGAAGCGGCGGAGGAAGCGATGGACCAGGATGTCGTCGCCGATCGGATCGCCGAAACGATTGTGGGAAAGGAATATCGTGCCCGGGGCCACCTGAGCGTCGACGACTTCGGGGCGACCCTCGAGGTGACCGACTTCGGGCCAGTCGATGGGGAACCGGCAGATCGGGCGTCGGCGTTCCTGGAGGTGGCGGGAGAATGAGCGCCAGTGGGACCAGCCGGGAGGTCGCATTTCGGGTTTTCGCGACCGAGTTCAACGCCTCGGCCTTCACGTACGCCGAGAGCGACGAGGATCGAGCGCCCAACTATCTCGTGACTCCCGGGGGCGGCCGAATCAACCGGTTGTTCGTCGTGGGCGTTCTCACCGAAGTCGAGCAGGTGAGCGACGACGGGGTCCGGGCCAGAGTGGTCGATCCCACCGGCGCATTCGTCATGTACGCCGGCCAGTATCAGCCCGAGCCCCTCGCCTTCTTCGAGCGCGCCGATCCCCCGACGTTCGTCGCGGTCACTGGCAAAGCCCGGACTTTCCAGCCGGAGGGATCCGATCGGGTGTTTACCTCGATCCGGCCGGAAACCGCGAACGAAGTCGACGCCGAGACGCGGGATCGATGGGTGGTCCAGACCGCCGAACAGACCGCAGAACGGCCTGCGCTGTTCGCGAGAGCCCTGTCACTCGACAGTACCGGCGAGGAACTCCGTGAGCGACTCGAGGCGGCCGGGGTCCAACCAGGCATCGCCGCCGGGATACCACGGGCGATCGAGGTGTACGAAACCGGGTCCGTGTATCTCGAATCGTTACAGGATATCGCGATCGATTGCGCCCGTCTCGTGGCCGGCGAGATCGAGGAAGTCGAACGCGAGACCACTGCCCCCGACGCCCCTGGTGAGGGGACGGTCAACACGACCTTTGCCGAAGAATACGATCTCGAGGAATCACCTGACCGGGAGGGAGCGGGCGAGGAGGTCACAATCCAGGAAGACGTGGAGGCCGATGAGACCGTCGAGGCCGATGAGACCGTCGAGGAACAAGCGGCCACGTCCCCTGGGGAGCAAGAGTCCACGTCCGAGGAGGTGGAGACGGAAACATCTCCGCCCGTCGAGGAACGGGGCCCACCAGAAACGTCCGAGCAGACGGAACCAGCGATCCAATCCGGTGACGCTACGGAGGCGGGAGGGCCCGAGGGTGTGACCGGGGAGCAACCCTCCGAAGATGAGATGTACGAACTCTCCGAGGAGGAACGTGAAGCGGTGCACGAGAAATTCGACGTCGGGTTCGAAAGCGGCGCAGAAATTTCAGAATCGCCCCCGACCGGGCAATCCGGGACTGAATCGGAACAAGAGCCAGAAACTGAGCAAGAGCCAGAGACGGAACCGGCGCGGTCATCCCTCGAAGACTCGCACGCAGACGACGAAGGGTGGGACGGGGACGAACAGCCTCACCGTGCCGACGAAACCGGGGCGGAATCGCCCGAGGCAGAGGACCGAAACGGTCCGGAGCCGGAACAGGAGGATACCCATGAGGAACCCGCTGGTGAAGTACCCGAGGACCTCGAAGACGCCGTCGTCGCGATCATGCAGGAGGAAGCGGGCAGTGACGGCATCGCACGCGAACGACTCGAGGAACTCGTCACTGAACGGTACGACGTCTCTGCCGACGAGGTGGAGGAGGCGATTCAGGACGCCCTGCTCGGCGGTCGGTGTTTCGAATCCGGCGAGGAACGGCTGAAGCCGATCTGAATGTCGGATCTCGAACCGATACAGGGCGAACCGGCAGCCGTCGCGGATCTCCACTCGGAACGGGCACTCGTCGTCGCCGATTACCACGCGGGCATCGAGCGGACTTACCGCCGGGAGGGAATCGAAGTGACGAGTCGGGCAGAAGCGCGTCGCGAGGCACTTCTTTCGCTCGTCGAGAGTCGACCAATCGACCGTGTGGTCTTTCTCGGCGACCTCGGGACTCACATCGGCCAACCTGAGAGTGAGGAACTCGAGGAACTACAGGATCTCGACCGGGACCTTCCCGTTCCGGCGACCCTGGTCCCCGGGAATCACGACGGGTTGCTCGGCGACGTTCTCGACATCGACGTCGTCGATTCAGCGGGGGTATCAATTGGCGATATTGGCTTCGCCCACGGTCACCGATGGCCGGGGACGGAACCGCTTTCGGCGTCGATTCTCGCTGTCGGTCACGAACATCCCTGTGTCAGACTCGAGGATACCGTCGGCGGGAGTCGGATCGAACGGGTCTGGTTGCGGGGCACACTCGACCCCGCACCGTTCGAAGACCACGTCGGAACCCCGATTCCCGACCCACCGTCCGAAATCGTGGTGTTCCCGGCGTTCAACGACCTCACCGGTGGCACCTGGGTCAATGTCGAGGATCAGGACTTCCTCAGCCCGTTTCTCCCGGAGGCCGCTCCCGACGCGGAGGCATACCTGGTGGACGGAACTCGACTCGGCCCCATCGATCAGATTTGACGTCCATCCGGCGATTCAAGCACCGTATCTTCGATCCTGTTACCGATTTTTGTTTCGGCTCCAGGTAATCGCCCCTCCAATATATAATGGGTTCAATTGGCCTCCAAAATAAACATTAATTACGTGAAGGGCAATTGAACCCATAGATGAGTGGTATACTGGCACACGGAGGGATGGAAACGGTCCCATCCGCGGTCTTCGGGGCCCCGATTGCGAGTCTCGCCTCCTGGCAAGAAGCAGGGATTTCCTTCGGGTTCGTCCTGGGCATCCTGGTCGTCGGATTCGCCCTTGAGCGGTGGGGGTTGGGTATCCATGCATGAGGTCGTCTCGGAGGCGGAGGCCACGCATTCCTCGACGGTTGCGATCGCCTTTATCGCCCTCTCTCTCGCCCTCTTTCTGGTGGGTGTGGCGTTTGCCGCCGGCGTCTTCCTCGGGGCTTCCCAGACCGTCTTGGGACTCGTACTGACGGCCGGATTCGCGATGGTCCCGGTCGTTCTCGTACTGTATCACAGACTGACCAGACCACATCGGGTACTCCTCGAATACGACGAAGACCTCTGGTGATCCATCATGGCTGACGCAGACAATTCCAATGACACGTCCGGTGTGCTCCCGGTCAGGCGGCGGGTTCTCAACTGGGTCGGCGGCCTCGGCATTGCCGGGTTCGCCGCCAGCCTCCTCGCTCCCATGAAAGATCTGGCTATTGCAGCCAGGGGGGAGCAGTCGATTTCGCTGACCGGTCAACGACTCGTCCTGGCGAGGGAGTACACTCCAGAGAACGGCGATACGACATACGCGAAGGGCGAGGTGGTAACCGACGAGATGATGACACCCCCGGAGTCGCTGCTCGCTTCCCCGGAGCGTCTCCTGGGGAACGACGATTACCTCATCCGCCTCCACCACCTGGAGGAAGACCGCCTGAAGCAGCCGACGAAACTCGAGTGGACGGACTCGGGGTACGTCGCGTACAGCGCGGTGTGTACACACCTCGGGTGTACGGTGGGATGGGAGGAATCTGACTCCAAACCCGAGAACATTGCTCCGAAACTACAGGAAGGATCGAGTGACCTCTGCCCCTGTCACCTGAGCAGTTTCAACCCCTACGAAGGTGCCGTCGTGATGGGTGGTCCCGCCCCGAGGCCGGTGCCACAGATCGCGGTCACGGTCGCAGACGACGGGTCAATCAGGCTCGACAGCGAATTCGAGGGTCCGATCGGAGGTGCGTGAAATGGCACAGAAGGATTCACGACTCGAACTCGGGCGTCTCTTCGATCAGTACCGCGATAAGGTGTTTCCGGTCCACGGTACGTTCTTCCTCGGTGAACTGGCCCTGTTCGCGTTCGTCGGACTGGTCGCCACGGGAACCTTCCTCGGCCTCTTCTACGAGCCAAGTACCCGTCTCGTTCTATTTCGGGGAGAACAGGTCCCGGCGGCCTACGCGAGCGTCCTCCAGATTCAGACGCTGTCGGTTGGACTCCTGGTCCGTCGGATTCACCACTGGAGCGCCCAGATCATGATCGCCGCTATTCTGGTCCACATGGCCCGGGTGTTCTTCACGGGTGCGTACAAGAAACCGAGGGACGTGAACTGGCTCATCGGAGCGATTCTCCTCCAGGTCACGATTTTGGCTGCGTACGTGGGCTACCTCCTTCCGTTCGACGAGTTCGCGGTGACGGCGACGGGTATCGGGTACCAGATGATCAGATCGGTCCCGTGGGTGGGGGACGTCGTGGCGAAACTCGCATTTGCCGGGTCATTCCCGAATCCCCACCTCGTCCCGCGATTCTTCACGGCCCACGTCTTCCTTATCCCGGCGCTCATCTCGGGGCTGATCGGCCTGCACCTCCTCGTGCTCATGAAACTCAAACACACCCAACACCCGGGTGTGACGGAGAGACTCCGGGAGAAAGCGGACGAAATCAGGGACCAGGGCATCGTCGGCGTCCCGCTCTGGCCGGAACACATGATTCTGATGGCGGGCATCTTCTTCGCGTACGCAGCAGGGGTGACGCTCCTCGCCACCTTCGTTCCGGTTCATCCGGTCTCTGTTTACGGGCCGTCGGTCCCGGGTACCCCGTCCATGCGCCCTGACTGGTATCTCATCTGGATTTACGGCATCTTGAAGCTCATCCCCTCCATCGACATCGTCATCCTTGGCGGCGAGATTACCGCGGAGTTCATCGGCGGCGTGGTCATTCCCGGCGGTATCTTCGGGCTCATCATGGCGTTCCCGTTCATCGACGCGAAGGTGACCGGAGACGTCCCCGCGAATCCACAGTACGAGGAACTCGATCGGCCGAGTGACCGTCCGGGCCGGACGGCAATCGGGGTCGGAGCCATCGCGTTCTTCCTCCTGGCAGGGGCGGCCGGATATCTCACTCGACTCCCGGTTGGGCCGAACGGGATGCTCCTTATTCTCCTCATCGCCCCCCTGCTGATCGGTGCAATCGTCTACGCCGGTCTCAGGCGATACGCCGGTGGAGAAGCAGTACTGGACCGGACGAAGGCCGAAGATCGAAGTGACTGAACGCACATGATTCGAAGCGATTTCGCACCGATTGCCACCCTCGAGGATCGCATAACGAGTCTGCTCGCTGTGTCGGCTGTCGGCGTCTACCTGCTCGTTCTTCTCGGGGCGGCGACCTCCTTGCTCGATGCCGGCCGAGCGTGTTCGAGCTGGCCGACCTGTAACGGTGCCGTGGTTCCCACCGCTGACCCAATGGCATTGGTCGCACTCGGGCATCGGGTAGTTGGCCTCGTGGTCGGGCTCGTTCTCGTTGCGACGGTACTCGCGTCGTGGCGTCGGGAAGAATCACGGATCAAGTGGGTGGTGACAGGTGCTGCTCTCCTGTACCCAATCCAGACCGTTATCGGGGCCATTATTGCTGTTCGCGGTGCCACCGCTGCCATCGCGACACTCCACCTGCTCGTGGCGATGACCATCTTTTCCGGGATTCTCCTGGGGTTACTGTGGCACCTCGAAGCCGTGACGGTCGAACCTGAGACGATCGAATCCGGGATGTCCCTCCGGGCGGCAGGGGCTGGCACGTCTGGAGTCGACGCTGGGAGTGCTACCGACTGGCAACCGGCTCAGTCTAACGAGGAGCACCGGGGGTCCACCGATTCCGCCGACCCCTCGATCACGGAGGTCCTCGGGTCGTACGTGACGTTGACCAAACCTCGACTCTGGTGGTTGCTCAGCCTCGTGGCAATTGCGTCGATGGCGCTCGCAGCCGGTCCCTCGCTTTCCGCGTGGAACGTCCTCTCGACCGTCACCGGGGGTGTTCTGGCGGTCGCCGCGAGCGGGACGTTCAACAATATCGTCGAACGGGACCGGGACGCGGCGATGGACCGAACTGCAGATCGACCCCTGGTGGACGGGACCATCTCGGTTCGGAACGCATGGGTATTTGGATTCGCGCTGACTCTCGCCTCGATGGCCGTCTTCCTCGTCTTCGGCAATCCGCTCGCGGCCGGCCTCGGTCTCCTCGCCATCCTCTTTTACAGTGTCGTATACACGATGATTCTGAAGCCGAACACCGACCAGAACATCGTCATCGGGGGCGCCGTCGGGGCGTTCCCGGCGCTCATCGGGTGGGCAGCGGTCACGAACACGATCGGACTCCCGGCCGTGGTTCTGGGTACCGTGATCTTTCTCTGGACCCCGGCCCATTTCTACAATCTGGCACTCGCGTACAAGGAAGATTACGCCCGGGCCGGGTTTCCGATGCTCCCCGTTTCCCGGGGGGAAGCGAGGACTCGTCGACACGTCCTTCTCTACCTGGGGGCCACGATGGTCGCAGCGGTCACGCTGGGGACCGTGGAGGCCCTTAGTTGGGTGTACTCGATGGTGGCCTTCGGCCTGGGGGCGGTGTTCCTCTTTACGGTCATCTCCCTATTCAGGGAGCGGACCGACGAGGCGGCGTTCCGGAGTTTCCACGCTTCGAACGCATATCTCGGTGTGTTGCTCCTCTCGATTGTCCTCGACGCAATGGTGTTCGCATGAGTGAAACGAAACGTCTCCTCTCCGATAGACTGCTCTCCGGTCCCGCGCTCTTCGGTGCGTGGGTGATCCTCGGAGAGGCATTCCTCGTGTTCGGCTACCTCCAGGCGAGCCCGATCCAGGTAACCGATCCGCGGTACGTCGTCTATCCGTTTATCTGGATAAACGTCGCCATCTGGGCGATTTACACGACCAACACGGACGTAGGATCGCGCCGTCACCGGCTCGTGGGGACGGTCGTTGCCGCGGCGTATTATCTCGTATTACTTGCCGTTTCGGGGAATATCGCCTTCGTCTCGAGGACGGCTATCGCACTTGGAATCAATCCGGCGATGCCGGGGTGGGGTCCGGTGATAACCGGGGCGCTTCCGGGACTCGAACTTCAGCTTGTCCCCTTCGAAACTATCGGCTACGCAGGTCTCTCCTACCTCCTCTACGCGAACGTCCTCGACGTGTCGAGAGGGCTGCTGGCCGGCGCATTGGGGGTCTTCACGTGCATCAGTTGTACGGTGCCGCTCTGGGGCCCCGTTCTCGGCCTTCTCGGTGGACCTCTCGCGAGTCTCTCGGGGACGGCAACCGCTTTCTCGTACGATATCGGAACGGTGGTGTTTCTTTTCACGGTCTTTCTTCTCTGGTACTCACACAACCGAACCCGCCCCGCTGTGCCCTTCCCTGGGGGTCGTTCCTGAATCGATACAATGACCCGACCAAACGAACTACATAATTAAAGTTATGAAGATAACTGATTTAACTATTATAATAAAACAATACTATAATAAATTATGATATTACTATAAATAACGATTTCCATAAAAATAGCCTAGAATAAACAAAACATTACTAAATATAAACAAATTCATGAAACAATCACCAGGACACATCGAATTAATTAATTCGAAATCCGAACGCATACGACACCGACCCATCTACACGCATCCATGAAACCCGTCGTCGTCGATGACGTCCATCGCTCGTACGGGGAGACGACAGCACTCGCCGGCGTTTCCCTCAGCATCGACAGTGGCGAGGTCTTCTCCCTGGTGGGGCCGAACGGCGCCGGGAAGACGACCTTCGTCCGGTGTCTCACCGGAACGGTCCGACCGGATTCCGGGACGATCGAACTCTTCGGTCGGACTCCGAGGGCAGTCGATCCATCCAGAATCGGAGTCCTTCCGCAGGCCTTCGCACCTGCGGATCGGTTGACTGCACGGGAACTCCTCGACTATTATGCGGGCCTCTACGACCATGCACGGGACCCCTCGACTGTCCTCGAATCCGTCGGCCTCGACCCCGAAGACGACACCTACTACGAAAACCTCTCGGGCGGACAACAGCGACGGGCCACGGTGGCCACCGCACTCCTCAACGACCCGGACCTCCTCTTCCTCGACGAACCCACGACGGGAATCGATCCCGAGGGTCGACGCGCCCTCTGGGAGCTACTCGAGAACCTCGCCGGTGGTGGGACGACGATATTCCTGACGACCCACGACATGAACGAAGCAGAGCGTCTGGCCGATCGCGTGGGACTTCTCGCCGATGGACGACTGGTCGAAACCGGCGATCCTCGAACGCTCGTCGAGAACTACGGTGGTCCGAACCGACTCGCCGTTGAAACGGACGCAGATCCGTCGGTCATAGACGACCTCGCGTTCGACGTCCAGACGACCGAGGACGGTTTCGTCATCACGGACATCGATCCAGAAGAGATCGGCGTGGTGGTCGAAGCTCTCGACGCGAGGAACGTGGCATTCGAGGCACTCTCGTGGCGAGAACCCAGCCTCGACGACGCCTACCTCGAACTGGCCGGGAGGCGGACTAATCAGGAGGTGACGGCCCGATGAGTCGCCTCGATCGGGTGCTCGCGGAAGCCACGGCCGCGTATCGGACGTTTCTTCGCCGACGGACGGCCGTCTTTTTTACCTTCTTCTTCCCGATCCTCCTCATTGTCATTTTCGCGGGCCTCATCCGGACCCAGCCAACCGCGGGTGGACTTTTTTCTAGACCGATCGGGTATTACGTGCCAGGGTATATCGCGACCGTCGTGCTCTTTACGCCGCTCTCGCGAGTTGGGAGCGAGGTCGCCCGATATCGCGACGGCAATCGCTTTCAGAAACTGGCTACGACGCCGCTCACGAAACTCGAGTGGCTCGCCGCTCAGACGCTCGTCAACACGCTCCTGATCGGGGTAGCGTCGGCCCTCCTCGTCGTTTTTCTCCTGCTCCTCGGTGGCTCCTTCGCTCCATCACTGTGGTTGATTCCCTACATTATTTTCGGATCGACGCTCTTCTGTGGGGTCGGGGCACTCATCGGGCGGGTGACGAGTTCCCAGGACGGGGCTATCTCGATGGCGAACGGAATTGCACTCCCTCTCCTCTTTCTCTCGGATACGTTCATCCCACTTTCCCTGTTCCCGTCCTGGTTCAGGCCCCTTCCCCTGCTCTCACCCCTCACGTACTTCGCGAGGGGCCTCAGGGCGGCGACCTACCAGTCACCTGTCGAGTCACCCCTTCTACCACCGATGGGCCCACTCGGATATTTCCTCGTTCTGGTGGTCCTCGCTGTCGTGTTCTTCCTCGCCGGTGGGATCGGACTTTCCTGGCAGGAATGACCGGGTACAACGCCTCTTCGCTAGACGAGCGTGGGCGTTGTATTTCGGGTGACAATGCTCCCAACGAAGGTCGCCGTGAGGAGGGCGAGAATGAGAACCGCCACGGCGAGGTGCCCGGTCACGATGATTGGCATCAGGTTCTCCGTGACGGTCAGTCCCCCGAGGACCACCTGAATGGGGAGTAAGACCAGCGCCAGTGTCGCGGACCACTTCACGAGTGGCGAATCGCCCTGGACCCGCCAGGCGGCGACGGCTGTTCCGAGTATTAACAGGCCCACGACCATGGCGAGACCCCTGTGGATCCATTCGGCGAATATTTGTAGCGCGGTGTACGGCGAGTTCTGAACGACGGACGGAGTCAACCACGGAATCCACGTCCCGTAGCAGGTCGGCCAGTCCGGACACGAGAGGCCGGCCCCGATAGCCCCCGTATACGAACCGAGAATCATCACGATGTACGTGAGCACGAGTGTGGTGCCCGCGAGGTACCGGTAGGGGAGGTACCCCCGGAGTACTGCCCTGCCAGTCCCGTACTGGGTATTGGATGCCATCCGTGAATTGAATGACTATCAAGGCGCTGAAAACGTTTACTTCCCCAGGGATATCGACCGGAAAACCCCTACTTCTACCGTCGAAATGCCGGCGGTCCGAGAAACGCCGCCATCGCGGCGGTTTCGAGTACTTCCCACCCGTATACGTGATTGAGCATCCAGTAGGTAACGATTCCGAGGAAGAGGCTGAGCGACCACGAAATCGCTGCGATCCGCCCGACCGTCGGGTGGATAGTTTCACCGAGTCGGTCGAGTGGCTGTGTCACCCCGAGGACGACGGCGTGGAGGACGACGGGGACGGCGAGTATCGAGAGAAGGACGTGAACGGCGAGCATCGCCAGGTATCCATACGTGATCGGGGTGGCGTACGAGGCGAGGAACTGCCCCTGCTGGACGACGAGGGACTTCGTGAAGCCCCCGGCCTGTTTCCACGTGTAGAGGACCAGGAAGACCAGGATCAACGTGAACGCCGTGCTCATCGAGAGGACGTGGCGTCGACGATCGCCCCGCTTGATGAACCGATATCCCGCAAGGATGGCGAGGAGTGCGAGGGTATTCACGATCGCGATCACGTCGGAGAAGAGGACGACTGTATTCCGCTCGAGTTCGGGGAACGGGATTATGCCGAGAAACGAGCCCGCGACGACGAGGTAGCCGGCGATGGTCAGGACGACCGTGATTACCCGCGGGTGTTCCCTGGGCCACGTCGTTGCGACGCCGTATCCCGCCATGATGATACGGCACGAGTTTGACAGTCAAATCGATTTGGAAGCCGGCGGTATCCCGGCAAAGGTCGTTTCGTGTGGTCCGAGCGAACAGAGGAAATTGGGATTGTAAATACTGAAACGGCAGATTTCATTGCCAAACTGATTTTGGCAAAACACTATATACCTATCTACATAATTCATATATAATACCCAATATAGTATACAATGCTATAATATGAAATAAGATATACAATACTATAAAATTTAATAATATATAATATACAATATTACAATATAAATTAATAATATATTGACACAAAAAATTATTATAATTAGACAATAAATTACAGTAAAATTAACTATTTTTAAATTTTATTATAATTAATTGAATTTTTCCCAACTCTACAATGTGAGAACATCACATGGAATTAATATAGTTAATCACGATATTCGACATCTATCGAATTTATCAGGATTCGATACGACGTTCCCGGGACGCACTCACCGGCACATCTGACACTGTCCATCGTGTATAACCCTCGATTTTTAGGGATATTCAACTATGTAATTTTCTTGAGCGGAGAAGCGATTAGATCCATTATCGAAATAAATACCCGTACACGGTACCGCCCTCTGTCGATTTTGTCTGTTGTAACGTTTTCACTTCCGAGGAACAGTAACAAAATATTAAGTATTATCTCCGTCCATGTGAACCACATAGATATGGTATCGAGCAGCTGGTGGGCATTCGTCCGGACGCGATTACCGTGGGTATCGGACGCCAGATGGAAACCGCGTATCGCTTCCGACCGTCTCTGTTCCCCGCATCTCGTGGTGGGTGAAAGCGACCTCACCGGACAATCATGATCGACCCGGTACTCGCGAGTCGTCTCCAGTTCGCCCTGACCACGATGGTCCACATCATCTTCCCGACCATCTCGATGGGCATCGCCCCGTTCATCGTGTACTTCGCCTGGAAGGAGTACCGTGGTAACGGTGAGCCCTGGATCTCGCTGCGGCGATTTTGGGTCAAAGTATTCGCGATCACCTTCGTGGTCGGGACGGTCACCGGAATCGTTCTGGAATTCGAGTTCGGGACGAACTTCGCCCGGTATGCGTCGGCGGTGGGGGGAATCTTTGGCGGACCGCTGGCGACAGAGGGATTCATGGCCTTCTTCCTCGAATCGACTTTTCTCGGCATTCTGGTCTTCGGACGAGAGCGCGTCAGCGATCGGCTCTACTTCCTCTCCTCCGTACTCGTCGCGGTCGGCTCCTGGCTCTCGGCGGTCTGGATTCTGATCGCCAACTCGTGGATGCAGACCCCGAGGGGCTTCGAGATGGGGATGCGGGCCGGCCAGCGGGTCGCCGTCATCACCGACCCGGTCGCCGCCTACCTCAATCCGCGATTCCCCTGGATGTTCTTCCACATGCAGATGGGGGCCGTCCTCGCCGCGGCACTCTTCGTCGGGGGGATCGCGATGTACAAACTCACGACCACCGACGAGCGCCGGGCCTTCTGGAAAACCTCCCTGAAAGTGGCCATCGTCGCGATGCTCATTACCGCGCCGTTCCAGGCGATCCAGGGCGACGCGTACGCCCGGCACGTATATCAGACCCAGCCGCAGAAGTTCGCCGCGATGGAAGCGGTCTGGGAGACCGATACTTACGTCCCGGAGTACCTCATCGCCTTCCCCACTGATCTCGAGGACTTCCTGAATCCCCGGGCGAAAGAACTATTCGGCATAGGGATTCCTGGCGGAGCGTCGTGGCTCGCGAGCGGGGGTGATCCCTCGGCGAAGATACGTGGACTCGAGTCATTCGATACCAAGGCGCCACCAGTGGTGTTCGTCTTCTGGTCGTTCCGGATGATGGTCGGTCTTGGGATGTGGTTCATCCTGCTCGCCCTCTGGGCCGGCTACCGCTGGCGAACTGGTGAACTCCTCGAGGACCGCTGGTTGCGTCGGGGCATGATCGCGTCGACCGGGCTTGGAGTCGTTGCCGTCGAACTCGGGTGGATCGTCACCGAAGTCGGTCGACAGCCGTGGGCGATCCAGGGGGTCCTGAAGGTCTCACAGAGCGTCTCCCCGAACTTGACGAGCACGGAGGCAACGATTACCCTTCTCGGCTTCGTCCTCGGGTACGCCGCACTTTTGAGTATCTGGAGTTACCTCATGTACCGGATCATACGCGCCGGACCCAACGCCCCGACTGAGGAGGGACAGGGAACGACCCCGTCGACGACGGAGGTGGCGGCCGAATGATGCCTCTTTCACTCGCCGACGCCCCCCTCCTCGGACTCCCACTGATCCAGTTGTGGTTCGTGGCGATGTTCTTCACGCTCGCCATGTTCCTCTGGCTCGACGGAACCAACTTCGGTATCGGCGTGCTGTTCGGACTGACGGAGGACGAAACCACGAAGGAGACCATGCTGGCCGCCGTGGCACCGCTGTGGGACGGTGCCGAGGTCTGGCTCGTCGTGTTCGGTGGGGGTCTCTTCGCCGTCTTCCCGGACGTCTACGCAAACCTCTTCAGTGGCTACTACCTCGTGATGTTCGCCATCCTGGCGGCGCTAATCATCCGGGGCGTCTCGCCCGAGTTCCGAGAGCAACGGGAAGACGAAGAGTGGCAAACACTCTGGGGTCGCCTGTTCGTCCTCGGGAGTGCGCTCTCGCCGTTTCTCCTCGGGATGTTCGCCGCAAACTGGCTGGTCGGCGCGACTGGATCGATAACCGTCCCGGGAATCGTCGTGGGCCTTGCGCTTGTCGCCTTGAGCGTCGTCGAAGGCGGGGCGTTCTTCGGGATGAAATTCGAGGACGGCCTCCCCGCGGATCTGCTCGATTATACCGTGATGGCACAGACGGCCTACCTCGTCCTGGCCGTCGTGGCTGTCGTGTACCTGTACCTGTTCGTCGACGGGATGGCCGCTGCTATCGCCGGACCGGTGCCAGTCGTGCTGGTGGTGTTGACCGCTCTCCTGGGTATCGGGTACGTCGTCCTCCTCAGAGGCGAGCGCTACTTGCCCGCGTTCGTCCTCGCTGGTGTGCAGACGTTCGGACTCATTACGCTCGTTGCCTACTTGCTCTACCCGGTAATCTATCCCACAACCGGACTCACCGTCGTCGAAGCCGCCGTCTCGACGCTCCAACTCAACCTCATGACGATCGTATTGGCGATTTTCCTCCCGTTAGTTCTCGTGTACTTCGCCGTCCTCTACAACGCCTTCTCGGGTCCGATCGAGGCAGCAGAAGGATACTGACTCGCGCAGGTAGTAGTATCTATTTTTGTTATTTTTAATTACAGGTCAACTATGTTGAATTGTATATTTATTAAGAACTACGGTATGAAATGGTATATTTTGAAGTATATTCCATCAATTTAATATCTTTTTAGTACTAAAAATTAATATATTAGAACATATAATATATTAATATACTTGTTTTTGTAATGCTTATTTACGTTTTATATCATATACACTAATTACATAGGTAGATTTTATATTGACATACTATACAGTACAAATTTTATATATTAATTGAAATAATATTTTGATAGTATACCACATTCACTCCCACCATCTTTTGTTATAGTAAATTACAATCTATTTTATACTTTAATTGACTGGATGTCTCGCCTTACTTTTTGAACACGTCCTGTGCTTGAGGGGGAACTGGTAACCGGTGTCGGTAACCCCGTTCAACATATTCAAGGAAGTGCCAGGTCTGATGTGGTAGCAGCATGGTCGACGTATTCTCCCTTCAGGCTGTCTTCGGTGTCGTTGCGGTCGTCGCAATTGCCATGTTCCTTCTCAACAGGCGAGTTGACGTCGGGAGCACCATTATGGCAGTACTCGGGGCAAGTGCCGTGGGACTGTACCTCTTCGTTGCCGTGTTGTTCATGATAGCCAGATTTTGATATGTCCGCCTGGGCTCCCGGACGAGTTCGCCGGATCGCGTTAATCGTGGTGCTGGCTGCTTGGATTGTGTCGATCTTCTCGGTTTTCTTCGTGGTTCCAGCCGCTGCCCATGCCGGATCCCTGAATCTATCCGCAGAACCGGAACCAATACCCCGGTGGGTGTACGCGGTTAGCGGCGGCGGCGTGGTCGGAATCTCGTTTCTCTTCTCCGCGCTCGTCACAGACCGGGAGGTCGTTCACGGCCTGCGGGATCGAAGAGTTGCTTTCCCATCGGGCGGCCGTCTCTTTCGGACTGTCGGGCGGGTCCTCGGTGTCGGTGTGCTTCTCGCCGTTCTGGTCGTCGGGTTTTTCGGGCCGGACCAGGCAGTGGCGAACCTGGCCGTCTTGGTCGTCTGGGTCGGGTGGTGGGCCGGTTACACGATGAGTACGTATCTGGTGGGGAATTCCTGGCCCTGGCTCAACCCGTGGCGGACGATCACGTCCTTCTTTCCGACGCTCGACAGGTCGTACCCGGAGGAGTTCGGACGGTATCCGGCCGTACTGGGACTCGTCGCGTTGGTCTATCTCGAAGTCGTCACCCCACTGGCCGATAATCCCTCGCTTCTGGCGTCCGTCATCCTCGTGTATTCGACTTTCACGCTGATTGGTGCGGCACTCTTCGGTCCGGGGGATTACTTCTCGAAGATCGATCCAGTCGCCAACGTGTTTTCGTTCTACGGACGGCTTGCTCCCCTCCAGTGGTCGGGGGATCGACCGACACTCGTTGCACCGACGGGTATGCTTTCCGAAGGCACGGTCGTCGAGGGTCGTGACGACATCGCATTCGTCATTTCCCTCCTCTGGGTTACCACCTTCGACGGGCTGGTGTCGACGCCGTGGGGAGTCGATATGATCCGGTTCATCGTGGGCCTCGGTGTTCCTGTGCTGCTCACGTACGCCGTCGTTCTCATCGCTGGGCTGTTCCTCTTTTTCGGCGCATACGAACTGGCGGTTCGGGGCATCCGGTGGAGCGCCAACACGTTCGTCTCACGGAAGACGATCGCACTTCGATTCGCCCCGACGCTTCTCCCGATAGCGGGCGCTTACCACCTCGCACACTTCCTCGGATACTTTCTCGAACTCGCCCCGGCACTCCTCAGCACCCTGTTTCATCCCCTTTCCGCTGTATCCTCCGTGCCCGTTTTGGTTCTTCCCGACTGGTTCGGGATGCTTGCGTTACTATTCGTAATCGTCGGCCACGTGATCGCGGTCTGGGCGGCCCACGGGACCGCATTCGACGTGTTCACCGGTCGCGTCCAACCCATTCGAAGCCAGTATCCACTGGCCCTGTTGATGATGGCGTACACGATGACGAGCATGTGGATCGTCTCACAACCGATTCGATCACCCCCATTCGTATGACACCCCGCGAACCGGCCACCCACGAGGAACAGCACACCCGTATCGACACGACTGTCCCACCAGATGTGTCGGTCGTCGAATACTGCCCGTACTGTGACCGCCCGTTTCCCGACGAGCGGTTGCGAGACATCCACGTCGGTGAAGTCCACTCCGAGGAAATGACGAACGCAGAAGGGGACCTGTTTACCGAGGCCAAATCCGCCGAATCGGACACCCTGTTCGTGCTCCACCTGGGTGTTATCGTCGCCCTCGTGGTCGCCTTTTTCGCTATTGCGTACCTCTACGCATTCATATTGGCCGGGTAACCCGAGATACGGACGCCTGACGAAAACCGTCGAGAGAAAGACGACGTCAAACGGGGTTCGACACTTAGAATATGGAGAACGTGGAGGCGACGGCGAGTGCGATGACGGTGATGAGTCCCATCGTCATCACGGCCGTCACCGAACGCGGTTCGTACCTGAGGTGCTGGTAGTACCCCGCGACCAGGGCGGCTTTGATGAACGACAGGGCGAGAATGACCGTGGCTGCCATCGCGTAGGTCAGTCCGGCGAACTCCACGAGGACCTGTGACGTGGCGAACGCGAACAGTACAACGTAAATCGCCGCGTAGAGTTTGATGTTTGGCATGATATCACCTCAGAGGATGTAGAAGAGGGGGAAGAGGAACAGCCAGACGATGTCCACGAAGTGCCAGTACAGCCCGAAGTACTCGATTGGTTTGTCGTCGTCCAGGTAGGCCCCCTGTGTCGCCCGTCCGAACATGTATATCGCGAACAACATCCCGATGAAGACGTGGGCGGCGTGGAGCCCGGTGGTGAGGAAGAACGTCGAGGTCTTTATGTTCGCGGAGGGAACGAGCCCCTCGTGGAAGAGGGCCTGCCACTCGATCGCCTTATTAATGAGGAAGGCGGCCCCGAGGCCGAAGGTTGCGAACAGGGACGCGGCAACCCCCTTTCTGCTGTTTCGATCTGCGGCCACGAGGGCAAGGACGACCGCGAAACTGCTCGTCAGGAGGAGGTACGTGTTGATCAACCCGGGAATGGGATTGTGGGGGACCGGTTCCCAGGTGCTCCAGCCGGCACTCGCCCTGAGGAATACATACGCTGCAATGAAGGTCCCGAACAGGACGACGTCGGAGGCCAGGAAGAACCACACGCCGAGCTTCCTGTTCTCGACATTCTCGAATGGCCAATGCCCGCCGGATGGGTTCGCCGGGCCGACGAACCGCTCCCGGGCCAGTCCGATGATCGTCCCCAGGATACCGATGGCGCCGACGCCGGTTGCCACCATGTGGAATATCCGGGTCATCCCACTCGGGAAACTGCCGCGTTTGATACCCGAGAGGCCCAGGAACGCGACGAACAACGACAACGCGATAGCGACCGGCCAGTAACTCGCGTGACTCGGGTGATGGTCTTCGGTCGTGACTCCGCCGTCCGCGATTTCTCCTGAATTGGACCGGCGGAACGAAAGTGAGCCAGTGGCGTAACTCGGCATTCCCGGGAAGTTCTCCAGAGGCGGGGGCGATGGGACTGCCCATTCGGCAGAACTCGAGTATTCCCACGGGTTGTCAGCTGCCTTCTCACCCGTAAATAGACTCTTCGTCAGGTTGTAGAACATGATGAGGAAGGAAAGTCCGAGGACGAATCCACCGACCGTCGCAGCCCGGTGGAATGGGATGAATGCCTCGGGGTAGGTGAACACCCGTCGCGGGGTCCCCCAGGCGAGGAACAGCGGGAAGTAGAGGAGATTGAACCCGACGAAGTACGTCGCGAACTGGACCTTCCCGAGGAATCTATCGTACATCCGACCGGTGATCTTGGGGTACCAGTAATACAAGCCCCCGATGAGGGCGGTGACACCGCCGACCATCACGTAGTGGAAGTGCGCAACCACGAAGTAGGTTCCCCGGAGCTGGTAGTCGAGGACGATGGCCCCGAGGAACACGCCCGTGATGCCCCCGATGATGAAGAGGACGACGCCCCCGAAGGTGAAGAGGAATGGGGTCGTGTACCGGATCTTGCCCTTTATCAACGTATAGATCATCGAGAACATCATCAGGTCGAAGGGAAGCGAGATGGCGATCGTGGTCGCCATGAAGATAGTCTTTACCTCGAGGTTGATCCCGGTGAGGAACATGTGATGAATCCAGACGAAGAAACTCTGGAGCGCAACGAGTACCATCGCCCCGATAAACCACTTTCGGCCGACGAGGCGCCGACCGGAGAACGTCTGGAACGTCTCCGCCATGATACCGAGAGCCGGGAAGAAGACGATGTAGACTTCGGGGTGTCCGAAGAACCAGAACAGGTGTGTCCAGAGGAGTGAGCCTCCCTCGGCGAGGAAGTACCTCGTCCCGATTATTCGATCGGATGCCAGGAGGAGTCCGGCGGCGAGCAGTTCCGCGAAGGCGAACAGCATCATCCAGACGGTCAGCAGGATCGACCAGGTGAACATCGGCATGTTCCGAAGTGTCATCCCTTCGGCCCGCATCCGGTGGATCGTCACCAGGAAATTGACCGACGAGACGGTCACTGACCCGAGGAACATGGCCAGGGCGAGGACCGTCGTGGTCGCCCCGATTTGTGGGGTGTACTTGACCGTGTTGAGCGGTGCATACATCGTCCACCCGCCCGTGAACGTTCCGCCCTGGAAGAACGAGACCAGGAAGAGCATTCCCGAGGAGAAGTAAAGCCAGAACGAGAGTGCGTTCAACCGGGGGAACGCGAGGTCGTCGGCTCCGATCTGGAGCGGGACGATGTAGTTCGCCAGTCCGAACGCGAACGGCGATATGAACCAGAATATCATCAATAGGCCGTGAGCGGAGACGGCCTGGTTGAACCCGGAAATCTGGAGAAATTCGAGTCCGGGGGACCAGAGTTCGACCCGGAAGATCAACGCGAGGACGCCTCCGAAGGACAGGAAGAAGAGCGACGCGATCGTGTAGAGGATCCCAATATCCTTGTGATTCGTCGTACTGAGCCAGCGTCTGATCGATCGCCAGCTTTCGAGGCCGTGGCCTCCCGCAAGATTCGGTGTTTCAGTCTCGAATCCGCCGTCCGGATAACTCACTTCGCCAGTATCGGTCGTCGGTTCTGTGTCGTTTTCACTCATGGTTCACGCGAGGGATTCGGTACTCAATGCCTGCGGTACTCCCCTTGCCCTGATTCCAGGTCGTGTTGGGGCGAGGGCGTTCGCTTCCGTCGTGTTGTTCGTTGCTGTTCCGTTCGCCGTCGACGCAGTTTCGTTCCCGAGGGAACTGTACCACTGCTGATATTTGTCCTGTTCCATGACGATCACCTGTGCCGTCATGAAGGAGTGGCCCGTCCCGCACAACTCGAAACATCGGGCCGTGTAGGTGCCGGTCTCCTCGGCCACGAGCCACGTACTCGTCACCCGGCCCGGAATCGCGTCGGTTTTGAGGCCTAACGCAGGTATACCGAAGTTGTGAAACACGTCCGAGGAGGTCACCTTCAATTTCACTGGCCTGTTCTCGGGAATTCGAAGGGTCGTCGTGGTGTGGCCGTTCGGGTACGTGAACTCCCATCCGAACTGGAAACCGGTCACCTTGATCTCGACCGGATTCGCCCGTTCCCCGGTCGGAGGACCGCCTTCAACGTAGAGAAGTGACCCGTACGTCCAGCCGATGAGGCCGAGGACGATGACTGCGCTGATTCCGAAGGAGACGAACAACTTTCGCCCGCCCTCTCCGGTCTCGGGCAATTCACCGAGTTCCGGCCGTTTGACGTCTGCATCCTCACCCTTCCCGGTCTCCGCCCGGTACTGGTACGCCTTGTAGAGCATGTAGCCGATAACGACCACACCCACCAGGGTTCCCAATCCCAGGAAGATGGTGAAGATATCGTTGAACACTTCTATCGGCGACCGAATTTGAAGGGGTGTCAGTCCGCCCGTCAGACCCACCACGCGTTCTAACGTGATACTCATTGTCACCAATATATAGTGGATGGATAATATCAGTGAATACTTAGTAATTTCGACCCCGAACCCCGGGTGTTCAAACCGACGAGGTCGATAGTCTCGATGACCTATTTCGCTCGTGCGACGGCTCGACTACGTCGTAATTTTGGACCGAATCCCTTCCTGAACTCTGTCATATTCCGATGATACCACCGCGGTATCTCCGTGGATCCGGTACCCCTCTGCGTCCATTGTATTCTGAGATATACCATTATATAATGGACACTCGTTATTGAATATAGTAATCGAGCCATTGCCCAATTACTGTCGCAAGAACCCTTCTTGCCCCCACGTTCGCTGTTTCCCCTACGTTCGCTTTTCCCCCACGTTTGCTATTGGCCCACCACGTTCGCTATCGTTTATTGTGCCTCGTCAGGCTAGTCACCCTATGGCCAACGAATCAGAACGACTCCTCATGACGCCGGGTCCGACGGAGATCCCGACGGGCGTCCGCGAGGCCATGGCGAGCCAGCCCAGGAATCCCGATCTTGAGCCCGAATTCGTCGAGCGATATACCGACGTCCAGTCGAAGCTTCAGACCGTCTACGATACGACGGATGACATCGCCATACTGGGCGGTGAGGGAATCCTGGGCCTCGAAGCCGCAGTCGCGTCTGTCGTGGAACCCGGCGATCCCGTCCTGGTCCTTTCGAATGGGCTCTATGGCGCTGGATTCGCGGACTTCGTCGAGATGTACGGCGGAGAGCCGACCGTGTATTCCGAACCGGACGACACCCCACTCGATCGCGATCAGGTGAAGGAGTACCTCGAGAACGAGGAGTTCGTTGCCGCGACGATGGTTCACTGCGAAACCCCCACCGGGCTTCTCAACGACTTGGATGGGATTCTCGCCGACCTCCAGGCCCACGGCGTCCTGACGATCGTCGACGCGGTCTCGTCGCTCGGTGGAACGACTGTCCCATCCGTCCACGTGGACATCGCCGTCGGGGCGTCCCAGAAGGTGTTCAGCGCTCCGCCCGGCCTGACGACTGTTTCCGTGAGCGACCGTGCCTGGGATCGGATCGAGTCCGTCGATCAGCCCTCGTTCTACGCGAGTCTGGCTCCCTGGCAGGACCCGGAACTGAGCGATCCACCGTTCTTCCCATACACACACCTCGCGTCAAACGTGGCGGCCCTCGACGAAGCGCTCGATAGACTGCTCGAGGAGGGACTCCGGACCGTATACGACCGTCACCAGTCGGTCGCGGAACGGACGAGAGAACTCGGGGCGGAGATGGGCCTCGAACCGTATCCCCAGGACCCGGACCGCTACTCACCTACTGTCACCGCGTTCGAGGTCGACGTCCCGGCAATGGACCTCCATCAGACGGTCCTCGAATCCGAAAACGTCCTTCTCGGAACCGGTCTCGCCGAGCACGAACAGGACCTCATTCGCGTCGGCCACATGGGCTACAACGCGTCGATGGAGAAGGTGGAACGGACGATGGACGCGATCGAATCTGCACTGTCGACACTTCGATCCGGGTGAGTCACGGGGTGGACTGGTATTGTCTGCCACAGCGAATCTCGATATACTGTGAGAGAACCCCGGCCCTCGGTCCACCGTCACAACCACCCATAGGAGGACGTTGGAGATGGAAACGGGTGCGGTGGGATTTGAACCAGAGGAAGACGTGCTCACTCACTCTGTTCGTTGCGCGCGTCGTCCAGGGCTCAAATCCCGTCAGTACCGCATCACAGTCCTCGCTTCGCTCGGACAGAAACGGGCGCGGCGGGATTTGAACCCACGATCTAGAGGTTAGGAACCTCTCGCCGTATCCGCTTGGCCACGCGCCCCGCTCCTCGCTTCGGCACACCCGGAAAAAACGATTACTCTTTGGTCGTTTTCGAGTCGCTCGTGCTCTCCGTTTCGGTCTGTGTCTCGGTTTCGGTCTCAGTCCCCGTTTCCGTGCTGCCGGTCTCGGAATCGGACGTCTGTCCTCCCTCGCGGATGTTTTCGAGTTCCTGTTCGACCTCCTCGCGTCCCTTCTGGAACTCACCCATGGCCTGTCCGGTCGACTTGGCGAGTTTCGGGATTTTGTTCGCCCCGAACAGCAGGACAGCGATGAGCAGGATGACGGCAAGCTCCATGCCCCCCGGCATCCCGCCGACGAACAGCGGTACTATATCGAGCATCTCTATCTCCAGATACCCAATTGGCAATTATAGGCTTTTTGGCTCCCTCAAACCGGTGAACGTCCCCCTCTCGACGGGGAAATCTGGTTTCGATACTGATCAGTTTCTGTCGGGCTGTCTGTGAGTGAGCGATGTTTCCCGACAAAGACTCCGGCGGGGATGGGGCGGGAACGGAGGAATTTGTCGAATATACCGTGCCACCCGTTTCAAATGCCTATTCCGGGAGACGGAGATGGTACCACTAATTTTGATACAGCGGACCCGGAAATTTCACGATCCCCTACGATTCGGAACGGTTCCGGACGAATCGATACATAATCGACAGTGTTTCGGGTCAATTCGACCGAGTGAGACCTTTGACGTCCACATAATGATAGAATATACAACAAGTTCTTCCGTCTTCATCACCTTTCTTCGATTGGATTCTCGACTCGAGAATCCGGCCTGGAGGTCCTGCCACGGGATCTGTCATATGTGCCACGCGGATCAGGTGTTCACGAACACCGCCGTTTCCCAGGTCATTAGCGTTTTTCGGGAGTTGCGGCCGTATCGACAGCAGCATACCGATTACACCTAGCCTGACCGATCTTTCACATTCCTCAGGAACACTGGCGGAGCAGCGGTCGAACGACCCACCTGGATTTCCCCGGATCCCGTATGAGGAAGTCATGGAGCCACTGTCGCGACGGGTCCTGACGCTTCGTGGCGGCGTACACGGAATGAACACCGTCGCCCAGTACCCGCACAGATCACTCCCCAAAAGCGGGGGCCGATTGTGTTCCGACAGACGGTCCGCGGGTGAGTCCCACCGAGCTGCTCACTGGCGATTTTGTACAGCATCCTCCACACTGGACGGGAGACGAACCGATTCGGCGACCGCGGTCAGAATGTGGCGCGGAGAGGGGCGGGGGAGAGGATGATCGAATCACGAGCAATTATTCGCGGCCTGCCAATAGAAACCACTTCAAACAATCGAGTATGGCCTAGAGGGATCTTATCCCGTGGCGTCCGGTGGGGCAACAGGATTGTCTCGCTTCTAACACAACCATCATAGGCTCCCCCTGTCTTTGTCCCGATATGGTAGCCGTTGGAGATAGAGCACCTGACTTCACAGCACCGCTCGCCCAGGACGAAATCCAGGAATTCACCCTCTCCGAAAACCTCGATGACGGGCCCGTGGTGCTCGCGTTCTTCCCAGGGGCGTTCACGAGCACGTGTACGGACGAGATGTGCACCTTCCGGGACGAGATGGCGTCCTTCGACGACATCGGAGCAACGGTCTACGGCGTCAGCGTCGACACCCCGTTCTCGCTCAACGAATTCCGCGACAAATACGACCTCACGTTCGGAATTATCAGCGATCACACAAAGGAGATTATTGACGAGTACGACGTGACGATGGACTTCGCCGACCTGGGGTATTACGGCGTGGCGAAGCGGTCGGTCTTCGTCGTCGACGAGGAGGGGACTGTCACCTACACGTGGGTCTCTGACGATCCGGGCGTCGAGCCAGATTACGAGGAAGTCGAACAGGCCGCGGCCGAGGCGGCATAGGACCGATCCCGAGTTTTCGACCACGTCCCGGTCCGTTGACCATCGTTTGCACATTATTTAGTAAGAGGATGGGGGAGGGTTTTACCCCATTATCGGACATCTATCACTCTCACACCCCCTCTCACACTTTCTCATTCACTCACGCACTCACTCTCACACTTTCTCATTCACTCACGCACTCACTCTCACACTTTCTCATTCACTC
>JBDGTL010000039.1:0-17778 GCA_042216905.1 Halodesulfurarchaeum sp. | reverse complement strand
CGCACTCACTCTCACACTCTCTCATTCACTCACGCACTCACTCTCACACTCTCTCATTCACTCACGCACTCACTCTCACACTCTCTCCTTCTCCCGATATCCTCAGGAACGCTCTGGTGTGTACCCATCAAGCTTTTTTCCGGACCGTCGATATTTGAGGCATGAGCACGAGCGAGGACGAGCACGGGTACGATCCGTCCGCGACGCACTCGTTTCCTGACGAACTGTTGAACGAGGTCCTGGCGTACGTCGAGTCGGACACCGAAATCCAGACCTACCTCCGCGCGCAGAACGTCAACCCGGTGGCCCGGAAGAATTACAACGACCACGGGACCAAGCACGTCGAGATCGTTCGGAATCGGGCCCTCCAGCTCTACGAACTGTTGAAGCGGGCCGACGTCGAGTTCAACGGTGCCGACGATCACGGAATGAACGAGGCGGACGAGCCAGTGATCGTCGTTCTCGCGGCAACGCTCCACGATATCGGACACGTCGTCCACCGCGACGACCACCCGTACTACTCGATCCCCCTCGCGTCTGATATCCTGGATCGCATCCTCCCGGAGTTCTATCCCGTCGAGGGACAGGTCAGGATGAAGGGCGAGGTACTCCACGCGATCCTCTGCCATCACATCCCGGAGGACCCGCTCACGACCGAAGCGGGCGTGATCCGGGTGGCGGACGCCCTCGACATGGAACGGGGTCGCTCGCGCATCCCGTACGAGCGAGGCGGTCGTGGGATAAACACGATCTCGAGCCAGGCGATCGAGCGTGTGTCCGTGAGGGAGGGCGAGGAGGCGCCGGTCCTCGTCGAGATCGAGATGCGGAACGCCGCTGGCGTCTACCAGGTCGATAATCTCCTGAAGGAGAAACTACATGGGTCTGGACTGGAAGACGACGTCCGTATCGTCGCAGTGAATCGTGGTGCTGAGGACGATCAATTAGTGGAACGCATCGAACTCTAACATGAATTGCAAGTCTACGTTCTCTCATTCATTTATTTCATACTCTTACAATATCAAATATTTAAATAATATATTATTAAATTTTAGATAAGTGTAAAATACATTAGAATATTTATCTTATAGTATTAACTTCTATTAATTCGTTTTCATTTTATTTTAATTTTTAGATTAATTTTAATTCTATTACTTTTAGCTTCTTAATTTTATTTTATCTCTATTGATATTTTAACTTTATTATTTTATACATTATTATATATTTTGATTCTATCTTTCGTGTCCTATCTATTGTGTCCTATCTTTCGTGTCCTATATTTCAGTTCTTCCTATATTGTATGTCCCCCTCGGTTTTATTTTTCGCACACCTCGTTCTCCGCCGATTCGATTCGCTTAACCAGGTCAACCCGCTCGGATCGAACGAGACGTGAGATCACACCGAGGCGAGCGGTTAGCAGTCCTCAAGGACCCGGAGTTCCTTGCACTGTCCGGGACAGCCTTCGCCCGAGCACAGTCGTACTCGACGATCTTGATTGCTCTTGCACTCTACGCCGATATGTTCGGGACGACCGGAACGACCGAGGGCCTGTTCGGGACTGCCTTCGCCATTGTCCAGTTGTTCATCGTACTCCCGCTCGGCCGGGCGGTCGATACCGGGAACGCGAAGCGATATCTCCTCCTGGGATTGCTCCTCAACGTCGGTGTGTTCCTCGGCTTCATATTCGTGCAATCGCCGGTTCACGTCATTTTGATGCGGATCGTCCAGGGTGTCGGGGCGAGCCTCCTCTGGATTACCGGAACCACGGTGGTCGGACAGATCGCGGAGGACGGAGCCCGGGGACGGTGGCTCGGAATGTACAATCAGGTCGGGGCGTTCTCCTCGTTCGCGGGTGACCTGGTCGGTGGCTTCCTCCTCTATCGATACGGCTTCACGGAGGCCTACCTCGTGTTGAGCGCGATTACGCTCTTCGCATCGGGGCTGGTCTTCGTCTCCCTCCGAACGAACCCTGGTGGACGCACTGATCCCGACGAACACCCGGGGATTGAGACGCTACGAGAACTCCTTCGGCGTCCGATGATCCGGGCGCTCGTGATCTTCCGGCTTGGGTTCAGTGTCGGCAAAATGTCCGTCATCATCTTCCTCCCGATTTTTGCCCGGAAAACGTTCGGTGTCAGTCCCCTGGCCATCGGGGGTATCCTGGCGGGTGGCAAGTTGACCAAAGCAGCACTCCAGGGGTGGATGGGAGACCTCACCGACCGACTCGGCAACGAACGTCATTTCGTCCTCGTCGGCGCTCTCATTTATGCCGTTGGGACGGCGATGATCCCGGTCGCGTTGGTAGCACGAAATGCGATCGAACCGATCGTTCTCGAGGTGATCTGGAGAACTGCGACGATCACTGGGCCGATGCTCGTCATGTTCGGGGCGTACGCGATAATCGGGGTGTCCGAATCGATCAGACTGCCGGCGAGTATGTCGCTTTTCATCCAGGAGGGAGAACGACTCGATTCGGCCGCCAGCAGTATGTCCCTCAGATCGATATCCTGGAAAGTCGGACAGGTCGCCGGGCCGCTTGGGATCGGGATCGTAAAGGAATACGTCTCGATCACTGCGGCCTTCCTCGGTGCGGCCGCTTTCGTCCTCGCCGCGTCGATCGCGTTCGTGCTCTCGTATACTTGGAATCCAGATGTCGAGCAACCACCGCCCGAAGCCGGGCCGACTCCCGGCTCAGACGAAATCCTGGAGTGAGGACGCTTCCTCGGTCGGCGCAGGTGAGATCCGAAAGAACAGGACGCCGCCGAGGTCGTACTCGCGGGCCCAGGACCGACAGGCCTCCTCGACGCGGGTCGGCCCTGCGTCTGGCGAGACCGACGCACTGATCGACGGATCACCGAAGAATCCCTCCGCGAAACCCTCGGTGAAGCGTTTGAGCGACTTTGAATACAGGGACTCCGCGATCGTTTCACCGTCGGTCGGGGTCCTGAGACTCGACGCTGCGTGCCCCGGGACGACTCGCACGCCCGATTCGCCGACGACGAATAGGAATACGGCAGGGGTCGTCTCGATCCGGTTTCGAACCCGGGCCAGGACTGTCTCGGGTGAACTGTGTTCTAGGCGCGTAAAGTGCGGTTCGTAGTACGTTTCTCCGAGGACCGCGCTCAGGTGCTCGAACCCAGGGAGGGACACTACGTAGAGCATCCCGATTGCCCGCCTGTTCGTCGATCCGCCGTCGCCATTCCCGATCGGTGCCCACGTGTGCGCGTCGATGTGAATGCGAGGTCGCTCCGTTCCATCCAGGCGTCGGGCAATTCGCCGAATGAGTTCGAATCCCACCCGGTGATTCGTCCCATCGGTCCCGGCCGACGACAGGCCACCGCGGTGGTCGAACTCGACGAGCGCCGATTCCGCGACGGACCGGCCCGCCCTCTCGAACTCGGAACCGAGAAACTCGACGAACCGGTAGGCCCGCATACGCTCGGGTTGCCAGGGAAACTATTTAAAGCCGGGCGGTGCCTCGGCGTCACGACGACGAGTGAAGGGGCAATGACTGGGCCGCCACAAACAACTCCCTGGTCATGACTGCATCACAATGGAACGACGAGTCATCCGACGGACGAGCCGAGATCGGTGTCGGTGCAACTAACAGCGTCGACCACGTGGGAGGCCCTATGGGTATCAAAGATCTCCTGGATAGCGTCCTCCCGGGGAGTGGATCCGGCGGCGAACCGGGGGCGACCCTGTATCGAGCGTCGATTAGTACGCCGGAAGCGGGCGTTCACACGTTCGAGTATCTCTATTCCGATGACTGGGAGCAACCCGTCATCGTCTCGAACGAGAACCGATTTCAGATGCCGGAGGATCCCGTTTTCGTCCAAGAGCGCCGTGATACGACGACGCTGATGGATCGCGAATTTCCCCTCGTCGAGATGGCACCGGCCCATCGCGAGGAAATCGATTCGGACCGAGACACCGTCTCGATCCCGTCGGACTTCCACGGGCAGGTCCTCCCGGAAATCGATCGCACCGAGGACGAGTTACGAACCATCTTCGAGTGACTCTGGGTTCTGTTTTAATGTGGTTCGCCTGGTGGCGAGGGGAGGGCGTGGATTTCCACTATAGTATGGATTCTCAAACCCGACAATCGGGACCAGCTGGTTGGGGAGTACCCGGTGATATCGGCAGATGAGACCCTGTGAAGCCGATTTCAAGAGAAACGAGCAGCCGGAGGTACCTATGTCGAGTGAATCCACTAGTCATCTAGTGTCGGGGAATATATTCCCCTCGGCAGTACGATTACGTGGGGAGGTGAACCCAAGCATGACCGCAAGTGCCCAAATGGACGTCGTCGAGTGTCCGGAGTGTGGGGGCGAGATGGAACTCCGGGACTCTTGGTCCCGAAAGACGATGCCGTTGGTCGGTAAGACAGTCGAAACGGGGGAATTCATCTGCACCGACTGTGGAGTCGGTCGTCGATTCGACCGCGACGGGCCGTCGGATTCCTGGTCCTAACGGCCCGGGACCGACCGCGGTTGTATAGTATTCCAACCGTTTCTGCCGGATGCACGCGACCCGACCCCGTTTCATCGGATCGACAAGCCCGCCGATAAATATTTAAATATTTACATTTTAGTTCGTATGGTGGTGGCCCAACATACCGGACGGCCCGTGTTCGTGGGACATCGTCCGAACTGTGGGGAGGACCATTCCGACACCCCCGGGGATTGTCCCTCGAAGATACCTCGGGAACGGACCGGGGGATGTCGCGGGATTGGTCCTGTTCCCCTCGGTGGCAACCCGTGTGGACCCTTGACTCTCCACCGTGGCTGGTGTGATCGAGCGAAGCCATCATTCTTCCGTTCAGACGGTCACTCGATGCCTTCTTACTCCTATACAAGGGTTTCTTCAAGGACCCCTCACTCACCGACACCGCTTTTCTCGACTATTCCATGCGTCTCCAGGGGTGTCTCCACCGTTTCCTTCGACGCAGTTATTCACCGCACCCACGCCTCGAGGGGGGAGCCATGACAGGTTCACCATCAGACGAACGGAAGCGGAGCGACGTCGTCGAATCGGCGGAGGCGGGGAGTCAGCAGGACGGCGTATTCAGGGCGATGGTGCAGGCCTCGCCGGATCCGATCGTACTCCTCGACGAGGACATGCGGGTCACCGTATGGAACTCCGCAGCGGCGTCGCTCTTCGGGTGGTCGGCGGAGGAAATCGAGGGGAAACGTGCACCGTTCGTTCCACCCGATCGCACTGCAGAATTTCAGTCCTTCCTCGAGGAACTGGACCGGGATGGGGAGAAACGTGCCATCGAGACGGTTCGTCGGGGGAAAGAGGGGGAACGAATCGAGGTAAGTCTCTCCTCGACCAGAATCGACCACGACGATTTCGTGGGTTACCTCGCGATCTTCAAGGACATTCGGAAGCGCAAACAGCGAGAGCGCGACCTCCAGCAGGTGAAACAGGTCCTGGAGAGTCTTCGGCCCATTATTCACGCAATTACGGAAGTCTCGACACCGGAAACCATCAAACAGGCGGCCTGCGAGCAACTCGTTATATCGGAGGCCTACCGGTTCGCGTGGTACGCCGATTACAACCACGTCGCAGAAGAGATAACCCCGACACAGTGGGCCGAGATCGCAAATGCGGGGATGGAAGATGACTCCATCGAAGTGGGTGGTCCAGAATCCGATGTCGACACGTTACATCGCGTGATTCAGACACACCACGTTCAGGTAATCCGAGACGTGGGTGACCATCCCGTTGGTGCGGTGTGGTCAGGGGAATATCTCGACGAAGACGATGTCGTGGCCATCCTGCCCGTGTATTTTGACAGCACGGTTTTCGGCGTCGTGGGCTTGCATACGGACCGGGAGGCTGCCTTCGACGAGTACGAGCGCGAGTTCCTCAGGGAAATCGGTGAACTCGTCGGTCACGCGATCCACGCCGCGGAGAACAAACGGCTTCTGTACTCGGAAAGCGTCGTCGAACTCGAGTTCAGGACCCGGGGGACGGAATCCGTCTTCGTGGAAGTGGCCGACCGACTCGACTGTCGCTTCGACCTCGAAGCGTTCATCCCGGCGACGGAGACCGCTTTTCTGGCATACACGAGCGTGACTGGGGCACCTCCCGATGCGATCGTGGACCACCTCTCCACATCGAGCACAGTCGAGGGCTTACGTGTCGTGCACGCGGACGAAACCGAGGGAACCATCGAATACAAGGTGAATGAGTCGCCGGTCTCGAAACTCCTCGATTATGGTGCAACCGTGAAATCGGCCGTGGTCGAACACGGCGAGGAACGGATCGTCGCCGAGGTGGCCCCGGGCCAGGACATCCACCAGATCGTCGCGGGATTGCAGGACGCGTATTCCCAAACGACGCTCGTCTCGAAACGGTCTATAGACCGCCCGCCCCGGACCATTAAAGCCTCACAGGATCCACTGGAAGACGTCCTCACCGATCGCCAGCGAAAAATGCTCGAACTCGCGTATCACGCTGGATTCTTCGAGACTCCACGGCACTCATCGGGAGACGAGATTGCGGAGTCAGTCGGCATCTCTTCTCCCACGTTCTACACGCACGTGCGGAAGGCGACACGCAACCTCGTCGAATGGCTTTCCGCCGAGGGGATGCTCGGGTGAGTACCTCCACGCTCTCCACTGCGAGATTCCCACGGGTATCCTTATAAAAGCAGGTCCATTTACGCCGCATCGAGCAGTCGGTTTCGACTCTCGAGCATGTCCGACCGCGACCCGAAGCGCAATATATACTGTCCCGAAAAGCCCGCGTCCTCGAGTGAGGCGAATACCGCATCGAAGTCGATCGTTCCGGTACCTGGGATGAGGTGTTTCTCTTCGATTCCGTCGTTGTCGTTCAACCGGACGTGGCTGAACCGATCGACGTCGAGGCCCTCGACGTAGGCCTGGATTCCCTCTCCCAGGTGTGCGTGGGGTGCATTGAACGCCCACTCGATGTCGGACGATAGTACCGCCTCCTCGTACCGGAGGCAATCTTCGAGATCCGATGCGAGATACTGTATCTCGGAGCGCTCGGATTCCGGGTTCATGTTGCACATGACGGTGGGGACCTGCGCACTGTCGGCGATCGATCCGATTTCCCTGAGCCGGGTGATACTCTTTTCCCGACGTATCGATTCGTCGGCGGTGAAGTGATATCCGGGGTGGACCACGACGTAGACTTCGAACCGTCCGTTGTCCGTTCGCAACCGTCCGGCGAGGTCGATGTACGAGCGGAGGTATTGATCCACACCCGATTCGACGTGGGGCTCGGTGGCTGCCGTGTTGACGCCGGAGAGCGAATGGAGACCGAGCGTGATGTCGTGAGTAACGCCCAGTTCCTGGATCCTGCTGACGTCCTCGTCCGTGTACCCGTCCGGTTGTAGGGAGACCGGCCTGGTCTCGATGAAGTGAACGTCGTTGTCCGCCGCCCATTCCATGGCGTCCTCGATGGGGCCACTCACCCCGATTCCGATACGTTCCTGGAGCGATAGATCGGACCGTCGAGGCAATCTGACCATACTTGGGGCTCGAGACATTACCTCACAAAACCCCGCAAAGCCGTGCAATACTGCCGGAACCACGGCATGACGACAATTGCAGCAATCGTTCGATTCGGGAGTCCATTGAGCCGTGGAGAGACCGGGAGAAACCGGCAACCGACCGTCAATTACGTCGTCGAAGGAGGAGACTCCCAGGACTCGGCGTTGTCGCGGGGTCGGTACCCGATGACGGAGCGGGCGTGTTCGAGGCCGTACCAGCGACGATCGTTGTCACTTACCGCGTAAAAGACGTCGTACTCGACGGACGTATCCGTCAAACAACAATCGACGATCTGGGCGAGGTCACGGCGTGATAGCCAGGTACTCTTCATCCGTGATACCATTTCATCGTACTCGGGCGAACCGCGATCCCACTCGCCCCGATCGACCCCTCGTTCGGCGTCCCCGTAGGGGTGGTCGTATCGGTCGTGTCGAACAGTGGTGATCCGCAGCGAATAGAACTGTTTTGGAAACTCGTGGTTTTCCACGTAATACCGACCAATGTCTTCGCCGAGGGACTTCGAGACCCCGTAATACGAGTCCGGGCGCCGAGGGGTGTTCCGGTCGAGAACGAGTCCGTACTCGGGCTCGTAGATATCGGGGCGATGTTCGACCTCGTACATACCCACGACGTGGTGGGTGGAACCGAAGACGAACGTCTCGACCCCCGCCTCACGCGCCGCCTCGAGGACGTTATACATTCCGATGACGTTGTTCTCGAGAACTGACTCCCAGGACGCGTCGGTCTGAGGATCGGCTGCCAGGTGAACGACGGCATCCTGCCCATCGAACGCCGGCCGGATTGCGTCGAACTCGCTCACGTCAGCGACGACGGTTTCGTACTCACCGTACGGGTGATCGGTAGGACGGTCGGACCGGTTCAGGTACGTGAAATCGTATTCGGACCGGTTTCCCAGGTGGTCGATGAGTGCCGTTCCGACTCGACCGTAGGCTCCCGTTATCAGAACGTCCATGTCCGGGCAAGCGCTTCTCGACCCCTCCTGAAATATTTCCTGCCGGCCACGTCCGACATTCGATATTGGTCGTGTCGTGGCACACGTCGAATCGATTCGGAGGGGTCGATCACATCAGATCAGGAAATCTGTCACTACCGGTGTTTGACTTCGATTTCCCGCAGAGAACTCCCTACTGCCGGGAACCGGTGCGCATTACAGGGAAACCAGGGTCGTTCTCGTTCAATCGTTTCCCGATACTGACCGGGAACATTTTAGGCAACCCATCGATACATGCGCACGTCATGGGTAAGGACGATGGAGGAGGTCGTCAGGTCGGGCCACCGTCGAAGGGAGAGAGTTCCGCAGGAGTAGGACCGTCCACCGACGAATTGAGAGGCAGCGAGGAAATCCCGATCGAACAACGACTGGGTCCCGTGGAGTTGAAGCGTAAAATCGTGGGGTTTTTTGCTGTTTCGATCGGGTTGATCGCGTTCGGCCTGGGAATGATCCTTCCCGGCAAACTCGTCATGGGTATCGGGATGGTGTTGCTCGCCGTCGGGTTCGGACTCGGATCGAAGCGTGTCAGGAGCCGGGCCTCGGCCACCGTTCTCGGATCGCTTCTCCTTTGTGCGCTCCTTGCGCTGTACCTGCTTTGATCACGTTGGGCCCTTCTCAGGTTGGTCTGTTTTTGAGCATCGACCGGCACGAGACGAGATCTACCGGTTTATTCTGCCTGATGACCGATACACACTTCCGCAAAGCAGGACGCAAATGATCTATTTCTGATATATTTGGTTCGATGTTCTCCGTTCTTCTTTTTGTGGAGGTCGAAACCCGATCGTATCGCCACTCGAACGATCCTCTGTACGATTTATCATAATATCATTGTTAATTATGTCGATTAACACCCCACATATGGAGGAAATCCTGTGTTCACCGTATTACAAATTTTCAACAGTCTATTGACTTATATAATCTAAATCGGAATAATATTTTTAGTTAATCATGATAATGAACAATTCGCATGTCACAGGATAGCAATGAACCAGCGGGAAACGAGGAGCGTGATAATCGGATAAGTCGTCGAACATATCTGGCAACGGGAACCGCCCTAACCGTTGGCGGGCTCGCCGGGTGTGCGGGTGGCGGAGGCGGAAACGGCGGTGGCGGCGGTCAAGAGGGTGACGGCGGTACGACTGGTACCCCGGGTGGGGGCACAGTCGAACTGGAACTCTGGTCCGGTGCCATCACCGAAAGCCAGACGAAACGTAATTTCCTCAAGAACGTCGTCTCGAAATTCGAAGCGCAAAACCAGAACGTCAGGATCAACCTGCGGGCGGTGCCCCGGACCCAGATGATCACGAAGATGCGATCGAAACTGGCCGCAGGCAATCCGCCCCACATGGTCCAGATATCTGAGTTCCCCAACATCTATGCCGGGGACGTCGGGATGGATATCGACCCATATTTCGAGGGATCAAAGACCCAGCAGAAGGTGAACAAGCGTGTCATCGAACCGTTCCGCCTGTGGGGCCAACAGCTGTACGGAGAGAACCGACTCGGCGTATGGCCCCTCGGCCTGAAGCCCTACGCCCCGGTCTGGCGAGGGGACTGGTTGGAAAGCGCGGGGCTCTCCAGGAGCGACGTCGTCCAACCTCTCGAATATAGTGGAAAACTCGGCGATTACTACTCCCAACTCAAACAATCGAGTATGGGTCAGCAATCCGATCACTTCCCCTCGATGACCCCGATGAAGCGGGAGGACGTCGAAGCGCTGGCCATGTATATTCCCCAGTTCGGCGGGTCCAAGGTCGGCGTTATTACCCCGGATGGCAATGAGGCTGCCATCGATACGCAGGCGGCGAGAGACGCGATACGCATGCAAACCGACTTCATCGACCAGGGGTACTTCGACAACAACGCACTGAACATGGGGGACGAAGAAGGGACCTCGAAACTCTGGGCCGGGGAACTCGGTAGTCTCCACATCCAGGACTCGGGTGACATCTGGACGGTCTTCCGCGAGGACAAGCCCCAGATGATGGACGAACAGAACCCCGGATTCGCGTTCGGCCTCCCACACAAAGGAACGAAAAAGTTGACCTTCACCTACCTCGTGGGTGTCGGATTCGCCAAGGCCGCCTTCGACAACGACCGCCAGCGACAGGTTGCGACGGACTTCGCTGATTTCTGGGCCGCCTCCGAGCAGTTCGCTGTTGGGAACGCCAACAAGATGGGAATGGTCCCGATCAACCCGGGAGCGATACGGGAACGGGACTGGTTCGGAAGCACGCAGTTGCACAAGGAGTTCTGGCGTGATTGCATAGCAACGACGCTCGAGGAATACGAATTCGGGACCCAACCGGCAATCGGGAAGGCCGACCAGGTCGCCTACGAAATCCCCTCGAAGATGTACCAGCGGATCTTGAACAGGGGGATGTCCGTGGAGGAGGCGACGAGTTGGGCGGCAGAAGAAATCAACGCGGCATTGCAGAAATAGCAGTGTCGTCTCAGGCTCCGGGTATCGGCACGCAAACGGGCGGTATACCCGCCGTAACTATAATTAACAAAAACCAATAAAGAAAAATTATGGTAGAAACGACCCTGGAAAATGTTACCAAGACGTTCAACGACGGCGCCGTCGTAGCCGTGGAGGACATCGACCTGCACATCCGGGAGGGCGAGCTCCTGGTGCTGGTTGGGCCAAGCGGGTGTGGGAAAAGCACCACCCTGCGGACCATCGCTGGCCTCGAAATTCCGGACGAAGGGACGGTCAAGTTCGGCGATCACGACGTAACAAATCTCCCCCCGAAGGACCGCGACGTGTCGATGGTCTTCCAGAACTACGCCTTGTACCCGTCGATGACGGTGTTCGAGAACATGGCCTTCGGACTCCGGATGCGGGATTACGACGACGAGAAGATCGCAGAACAGGTCCAGTGGGCAGCCAATATGATGGAGATTCCGGAACTCCTCGACAGGTATCCGACCCAGCTCTCTGGCGGCCAGCAGCAACGAGTCGCAGTCGGCCGGGCCATCGTCAGGGAACCGCAACTGTTCCTCCTCGACGAACCGCTGTCGAACCTGGACGCGAGGCTCCGCGCTCAGATGCGAACTGAAATTCAGGAACTGCAGCGCGAACTGAACGTTGCAACCGTGTACGTCACCCACGACCAGGAGGAGGCGATGACGATGGGCGACCGCATCGCGGTCATGAGCGATGGGAATTTCGAACAACTCGGACCACCGAAACAGATCTACGACGATCCCAACAGCCTCTTCGTCGCTGACTTCATCGGCGAACCGTCGATCAATTTCCTCCGGTTGACGTTCGACGGCTCGAACGTCGTCCACGAGAAGTTCGAGAAGACACTCCCGGATAGCGTTCGTTCCGAACTCGAGGAGAACCTTCCCGATTCGGACGTCATTCTCGGCGTCAGACCGGAATCGATGAGCCTGACGGATCCAGGAGCGGGTGTCATCGACGCCCAGATCGAGGTCATCGAACCGGTCGGCGACAGGGAAATCGTCTACTTCCATATCGGAGAGAAAATGCACAAAGCCGTGGTCCGGACCGTCGGGGACGTCGAGGAAAACGACGTCGTCGGGATCGACATCAACTGGCCCGAGACGCACTACTTCGACCCGGCTGGACCGAAAGTCGTGAAGTGGGAAAACGTGACCGGCATCGAACAACAAGCGACTCCGACAGCGAGTTCGGAGGAAAGCGCAATCTGAAGGACCCATGGCCACCGCCCAACAACACGAATCTCGGACTCGAGGATTCGTCGACTACCTCCTCGAGGAGTACGGGTCCGCACAGGGACTCATCTTCCTCTTGCCGACACTGGCACTGCTCACGTTCGTCCTCTTCTGGCCGATGTTCCGGTACGGACTGCTGTTGAGTTTCAAGAACTACACTATCGGTACAGGAGTGAACCCGTGGGTCGGTCTCGACAACTACGCGTACTGGATCGTCGGGGGCGGATCCACCGTTCTGCTCTTCAGCATCAAGCAGACGATCATCTACGGTCTCGTCGTCGTTCCGTTCGACCTCGTAATGGCGCTCATTGCCGCCCTGGTGATGAACGAGGAACTCCCGGCACGACCCCTGCTCCGGGGCCTCACGCTCGCCGGGTACGCCGCTCCGCCGGTTGCCGCAGGGATTACCTGGGCGATGATGGAGCACGCCGCGTCGTACGGCGTGGTATATCAATGGTTGAATATGCTCCCCTTCATATCGATTCCCTCGGCGGGCGGCATGACCGCGACAACGCCATGGGCGTTCTGGGCCGTGATCCTTCCGAAGGTCTGGCGTGACTTCGGGTTCATGTACGTCGTGTTGCTCGCCGGCGTCCAGTCGATCCATCCGTCGCTCTACGAGATGTCGAAGGTCGACGGAGCCTCTCCGATCCAGCGCTTCCGGTTCATAACGTTGCCACACCTCAGGACCGTGATTGTGACAGTCGTCATGATTCGCATGGTGTTCACCGTCGGGAAGATGGCCATCCCGTGGGCGGTCACGAGGGGCGGTCCGGGGAATTATACGAACTTCCTCGGCGTCCAGATATTCCGGTCGGCGTTCGTGAACTGGAATCTGGGTCGCGCGGCCGCACTCGGGATGATGTTCACTGCGTTCCTGATACCGCTCATCCTGCTGTGGGTGAGAACTGAAACGGAGGACCTCGGATAATGGCAACCGAAACAGATACAATCCGAGAACGGTCGTCCTCGGCCCTCTTCGGACTGACCTGGGAGGACCACTACAAACCGGTCGTGAAGTACGTGACTCTCACGTTCTTTATGGTCTGGATGCTGCTGCCGGTGTACTACACGTTCGTCCAGTCCATCCGGGTCCCCGCCCAGATATTCACCGAACCGATGGGGATTCCGTTCATTACCTTCCAGGTCCCGGCCTGGTCGAAACTGGCGTGGAACACCATGTGGGTCAACTTCCCGTTCGTCGAGTACCTCCTCGCCACCATCGTGGTTAGCGTCGGGACGGCCTCGCTTGCGACTGTCGTCGCCGTGTTCGCAGCCTACGCATTCGCTAGGGTCGATTTCCCGGCCAAGAACACGCTCTTCGTTCTCTCCGTCGCCGGGTTCATGTTCCCCATCGTGCTCATCACGATTCCGGTCTTCGTCATGATGAACACCCTCAGTCTCGTGAACACCTACCTGGGGATGATCCTGGCGTTCACCTCCTTTACAATTCCCTACAACATCTGGCTCCTCCGGGGATTCTTCGAGGATTTGCCGGAGAACCTCGAGGAATCGGCACGGGTTGACGGGGCCACCCAGGTCGGAGCGTTCTTCCGTGTCATTCTCCCGCTTTCCCGCCCGGCCATTGCGAGTGTCTTCTTGCTGGCGTTCCTCTTGGCCTGGCACATGTTCGTGATGGCCCTCGTGTTGTCCGGGGACCCCCTCCACAAGACACTCCCGGTCGGCATCCTGCAACTCAAGAGTACGTTCTTCGTCCAGAATTTCCACTACATCATGGCCGGAACGTTCCTCACTCTGATCGTTCCCATCCTCATGTACATGTACCTGCAGAAATATCTCGTGGAGGGATTGTCCGCCGGTTCCGGCGTCAAGGGATAACTGATCCGGTAATTACGTCTTTTTATTTACATTTGTATTAAATTTTAGTGATTCGTAGCCGCTACTTGTTTTTGGAGATTTATATTAACCGTCTATCATTTATATTATATCATATTATATCATGATGGCATATATAAAATACAAAAACTTTTAAAATATGTTCAAATAATCAAATCCTTTTGCATTTGTACTATTTGCCAATCGAATCGTACAACGTCGTGATTGCAGTCAATAGTTCACTCTACGCATCAAAACGTAATGTCACATTACTAGTATATATTCCGATGCCCGTTGGTCCCGATTGTCCCTCGTGAGTCAGGATTACACGTCGACGACCCACTCCTGCTTCTCCTCGGTCTCCATACCGGCCCGCCGGCGCGCCTCGATGATCGCCCCCACCCGGGAGACAATGTACCCGAAAATCCCCACGAGGATAGCCGATATCAAGAGCCCGCTGTTTGCGTAGGGCTCGTCAGCGAGTTTGAATAGTGGGACCAGATTCTCACCCGGAACGAAGACGTCCATGTAAAGACCGCCGGCAAAGAGGATAGCCGCGATACCGAAGAGGACCAAACTCGCCTGAGTCAGGTAATCCTCGATCCGCTTTTCCTGCAATTCTCTCGCTGTGGTTTGCTCTGCCATAGTACCTGATAACATATGACTGGAAGTTAATTTTTTGGGTGCGATCTCTGTGAATAACCGACACAGTTCGCACACTTCGCCCGCTGACTGGGAGGCGGTAATCGGGTAGTTTGTCAGAATTCCGGTGCGTACCATGTTCACACAGGTGATGGTATTCTCCGAGAAACGACTGGCGAACTATCGATCGACGAACTGGATCTGTAACCGACTAACCTTCGACGAACTGGATCCGAAACCGGCTATCGATTGACGCACTGGATCTTCAACTGAAATCCCTGGGAAATCGGTCCATGAACCCTCCCATACCCGCTCATCGATCCAGGAATCCGAACAATCGCTCGCCGAGTCCCGACCCTTCGTTTCGCCACTCCATTTTGACGGTCTCGACGTTCGCGGACGCGAGAAACGGGACTGAGTCTTCCGGATCGTTCCGGTACGCTTCGACGGCATAGACGAGATTGGCTCGTGCCGCTTCCTCGAACTCCCCTACTCCTTCGCAGCCAGTGTCCGGGTCGGTTGCGATCCACTTCGGGTCGCCCGAACCGACTGGCAACAGGTCGGCGTCCTGCTGTATCGTATCGGCCCGTTCGACGATCGTGGTGGGATCCATACCCGTGTATACTGCTGTCGAAGTAAATATTCCACGTCAGTCGGTATCGTGGACGAATGGTCACCGAGAGATGGGAACGGTGACAGGGCATTCGTTTTGGAATCGGTGCTGTAAATTTTATGTAGCCCTTCCCTCAGGTATGCCCATGGGCGATTCCGAACAGGAGGTTCACCCGTCCAGGAGCGAGACTGCCGAGTCGACGGCAGAATCCGCGGGTCGCATCGAGCGTCTTCTCGAGTGGATCCCCCGTTGGGTCGTCACCCTCGGATCGGGATTTCTCTTCACCGCAACCCTCGTTTCCCTCGCTGCGACCGCATTCGGACTATACCTCCTGTTTACCCGGAACTTCACCGGGGCGTTCGCCGCGTACCGTCAGTTCGCTCCGAACCTGTGGATCGTCGAAGTCCACTTCGTCCTCGCAACACTCTTCCTCGGGGCAGGCACGTACTTCGCCAGGAACCGGACCCGGTGGGGACTGGTGTTACTATTCAGTCTGCTTGGATCGTTTCTCGTCATCACGATCCCGTTCACGTTCCCGGCTTTCGTCCTCCTGGCACTCGGGAAACGTCACTTCACGCTCAATACGCCGGCGTCGATGATCGAGGGGAGCCAATCCGAGTGACGGATTCCGCAGTTCACCGGAATCTCTTCGAAGACGGACTGGCATTTGGATCGGGAACTGGGAAGCAATCGCCTTCGTACCGTGCGCATCGAGTTGCTCCCGTTCCCGAACACGTCGTTTTTTGCCGACCGGCCGTATGGAGAATTCATGGACCTCGAATCGATCCTCGAGGCCGTCGCCGCCGGGGAACGGTCAGTCGAGGAGGCCAGACGAGACATCGAGGGGTATACCCGGGTCGAGGACTTCGCCAGACTCGATACGGACCGTCCCGACCGGGCCGGCGTTCCAGAGGTCGTTCTGGGCGAGGGGAAATCCGAGGAGCAACTGCGTTCTATCGTCACCGAGTTTCTAAAGGAACGGGGACGTGTCCTCGTTTCACGCCTCACTTCGAGGGAAGCGGAATCACTTACCACTCTTGCCCCCTCGGTGGACTGGTACGAGCGTTCTGGGATGCTCGTTCTCAGGAAGGAATCCGTCGACGTGCCGAGGTGTGACGGGACAGTCGCCGTGCTGTCGGGGGGCACCGCCGATGTTCCCGTCGCGGAGGAAGCCGTCGTGACGGCCCGCGAGATGGGTTGTAGCGTGGAGACGTACTACGACGTCGGCGTTGCTGGCATCCATCGAACGCTGTCGGAGGCGACGAATTTCGGTGGCGCGGACGCCGTCGTCGTGGCTGCCGGCAGAGAGGGCGCGCTCCCGACGGTCGTCGCCGGCCTCGTCGACGTCCCCGTAATCGGTCTTCCCGTATCGACCGGGTACGGGCACGGTGGGGGTGGCGAGGCAGCTCTCTCGGGCATGCTCCAGTCGTGTACCGTCCTCTCGACGGTAAACATAGACGCCGGATTCGTCGCCGGGGCTCAGGCGGCACAAATCGCCCGGAACGCCGGCGGGACGTGAGATCTGGTTCAGTTCTCCTCCGTTTCGGGGCTGACGCTCCCTGTTCGATATCCCCCCAGATCGAGGGTCACGTGATCGAAACCCAGGTCCCGCAACCGCGATCTGGCTTCCCGGGCGAAGTCCTCGTCGAGCGCCCGGTCGAGTTCGTCGACACCGACTTCGATCCGCGCCAGGCCGTCGTGGTCGCGAACGCGGAACTGGTCGAATCCCCACTCGCGAAGCAATGCCTCTGCCCGTTCGATCCGCGATAGCTTGTCTTCGGTCACGATTTCCCCCGTGGGAATTCTGGACGAGAGACAGGCCATCGAGGGCTTATCGGCCACTGAAAGATCGTACGTTGTGGCGATTTCCCTGACCTGGTCCTTCGTGATACCGTGGGCCTCGAGGGGCGAGTAGACGTCGAGTTCGTCGACCGCGGTGAGCCCGGGTCGATGGCCGCCGGTCCGGTCGGAGGCGTTCGTTCCATCACAGACGGTTTCGATCCCCAGGTCCCTCGCGACGTCGAACATTGCCCCGAGACGCATCGTCCGGCAGTGGTAACACCGCCGGTCGTCGTTCTTCACGAAATCCTCGTCGTCCAGTTCGCTGATCTCGATGATCTCGTGTCGGATACCGATCTCGTCTGCCACCCGGGAGGCGTCCTCCAGTTCGGCCTCCGGGAGCGTCTCGCTTCTCGCCGTCACGGCGACCGCGTCGTCTCCGAGCGCGTCGTGTGCCAGGGCGGCGACGACCGACGAATCGACACCCCCACTGAACGCGATCACGGCACCAGATCGAGTCGAGAGGTCCATCGTGACGTCGCGGATCGTCTCCGTGATCGCAGACGGGGCGTCCTCCAGCGTAGCCATACTGCTCCTGTATAGGGTCTGGCGATGGGTTAATCGTTTCCCCGAACCGGTGTCCGAGGAGCTTTGATTATGGTAGT